>JAKLGZ010000003.1 GCA_022710385.1 Methanoregula sp. | reverse complement strand
AACGTTCCATGGGGGCATTTTCCCATTCCTTTCGTCGCCTGAGAGTGAGGTCAAGGCCAAGACAGGCAAGGAGCACCTTGTTGGTGCTGATGCAGATCATCTTTTCCCTGACCATGTGGGCGATGAGCAGCTCCTCAAGTATCTCTTTAATGGCCGGCTCATCCGGAAGAAGGAGAACCCCATGCCGGATCTCCCCGTGCTCTTCAATGAATCCTGCAAGCTCGGCGACCTGCCCGGGACTGATATCATCCCAGAACCAGGTATAGTCCGGGTGCAGGAACGCTCCTTCACAACAGAGGGCTATAGCCTCAAGCTCGTTCGAAGGCCGCTCAAATCCTCCCTCAAGCTGCCACCATTCCTCACAATAGGCTGACGGTACAAGCAGGTGATTATTCTCCATAAACTCCCCGTAGCTGATCAGGATCTCTCCCACATCGAGAATCCTGTCAATGTCAGGGGCAAGGGCACGGGCTGTCTCTGCATCGTCGACACGGAGCACATCACCATTTTTCAACCTGACCATCGGACCGTCTATAGTGTCGACTGGTACAATCCCTGCGGCCTTTCCCGGCCGTTCTATCTTCATCTGGGTACCGACAGCAAGGAAATTACCCAGGATATGCATTGTTGCAGGATTGATTCCTGCTGCGGCAAACCCGGTATTCCTGGATCTCCCGTAACGGAGGCGGAACCCGCCTTTCCTCATCGGGTATGAGAAAACAGGGCGCCCTCCAATAAGATCACGGAGATACTTGTCCTTTGGTTGGATCGTATCGGAATCGGGATCCGAGCTCTTCGCAGCACCCGATGTCAGCTCATCGAGCCATTCCCACCCGTCCATCTTCATTGCGCGGACATACTTCTGGACTTTCGGGGCTTTGAGCGCAAGACCCTCGGCCAGCACAAGTGCCATCCCCCCCCGGACCGCGTTCGTCTCGATCCGTTCCAGATTGCGGTACCCTCCAACCTCTTCCTGCTCTGTTCCTTCCCCATCAATGCATACAGGGCAATTACCAACGATGAGGCGGATCTCTCTCTCTCCGGGGAGGTACTGGAGGTTCATGATCGTGTTATACTGCCGGATCTCCTCGATATACCGTTCGACCTCTTCCGCACGGGGAATATACCGGTTGATACCGAGTGCCCGCCTGACATAATCTCCCACAAGAACAGAGAGTGCCTGGGCTGTGCCCCCTGCACTCCGGATCGGACCAGCATAATAAATTCGGAGGTAATCCGTCCCGTCATCATTCTTTCCAATTCCAATCTTTGCGATCCCCTCGGTCGGGGCTGCCACCACCCCCTCGGTGAGCACAGCCATGGCCGTCCGGATGGCATGGTCAAGGATCTCTTCGCGGGATTGTTCGCCAAACCGGCGCTCAACAAAATCGTCACCGATCCTGAGTGCAGCCTCCTCCCGGCTCATTCCGGATTCCAGCTCCCTGATGCGGGCTGCGATCCCGCGGATTCCAAGGAGTGCCTCAACCCGGTCTGCAAGGTCACTGGCGATAGGAATCTCAACTCTCGTCCGGGGATCGATCCCCACTGCCCGGGCTCGGGTCGCTACCTCCAGGGCTGCTCCCAATCCGTCCTGAAGGCTCTTTTCATACGATTCCATCACCCCGGATCGCTGCAGCGCCATTTTCAAACTCCTTAGTTTCTGTTTCGTATCCGGAACGCAAAAAGTGGATCGATCCGGTTCACGGTCCCTCGTTCTCTCTTTCAATCGCCTGCATCATCCCGATTACCCCGGATTCACCCATCCGCCAGAGCGTAAGCGAAGCGCATTCTCTGAGATCCGGATCGTGGCTGGCATATGCTTCCTTCAGCCGTTCAATGGCAGCGGGGCCTATGCGGCAGAGTGCTGCCGAAAGAAAACCCCTCATTGAGGGATCGGCGCTCTTCATCGCCAAAAGAAGGGGATCGACAGCTTCCCCACCCATATGACCGAGGGCTGCAGAAGCATAGCGACGAAATTCCCTGTCCTGGTTTCCTTTCAGCGCGGTGATCAGCGGCTCAATTGCCGGCTGACCGATCCGGGCAAGGGCAACAGCAGCATACCATCGGAAATCCTTACTCTCCTCATGCTCCATTGCCCTGATCAACGGTTCAACAGCAGGCTGCCCGATATCTGAAAGGCGTTTGACTGCTTTGATGCGGATGTTTCGATCCGGATCGGCAAGTGCCTTAATATCCCTGGAAATTTCCATTTTCATACGCATATCCTCCACACCGGCAATTCCTGATGAGCGTGAACAATAATCAGTCAAGAGGACCCTGATGGTTCTTTTGTTGAAAATCCTGGTAGCTCTTCCCCATTCCTCGAAGACTGCCGGTTCTGCCGGGCCATCACCTCATTGACAATCGACTGGAGAACCGGCCGTATTGCAGGATCTGCGGTGTCAATGGCAGAAGTTAGTGTGCTGACGGCCTCGGGTGCACCTGATCCGGCAAGAGCCAGGGCAGCTCCCTCAAGACTCCTCCTTTCATGAGAACGCAGGGCATTGACCAGCGGATGATACGACAACTCCCCCAACCGCGAAAGAGCTCCTATAACATCCTGCCATACCTCATCCACAGGATCGCCGAGCGCCTGAATCAGTGCCTCAACTGCGTTTGGATCCCGGATGGTTCCAAGGGCTGCAGCAGCCCCCCGGCGGATCTCAATAGAGCCATTCAGGAGGGCCTTGGTGAGAGGTGCCACTGCGCCAGAACCGAGCAGTCCGAGCGCATAAGCAGCCCGGCTCCTGACAAACCGATCCTCGTCACCTAGCAGATCCACGAGTGGCTCAGCAGATTGCAGATCTCCAATTTCCCCGAGTGTTACAGCCGCTTTCCACCTGACATCCTCATCAGGATTTTTCAGGGCCTGTATCAGATGTGGGACTGCGGGTGCACCAATCTTCCCAAGTGCCTCGGCCGCTTTCCACCGAATCCCGCTGTATTGATCTCCGGTCAGTGCATCCATCAGCGCTTCGGTTGCCGAAGCATCACCAATATTCCCTAGGGCTTCCGCAGCCTGATACTGGACTGCCTGATCCCGGTTTTTGAGCGCCCTGATAAGACCAGGGATATCACGGCGTTCACTCATTGTTTTCACGCTGGCAAAAGAGGGGATCCGGCTTTTCCGGCCCTGAATACCTCTGGTGCTGCCTTCATTGAGCCCGGCACTGAATGCGGCATCGGTCACTTTATTGATAATCTGCTCCTGCTCTTTTTTCATACGATCGGTTATCGCGCCCAGTACCAACGCTATGACGATAAACATCATCGCCCTGAGGAGAGCCACGGTATCAATGAATCCAATCGAAAAATAGGTCCCGGCAAGATGGGCAATTCCTAAAATCATTGCGACAACAACCGCCCGCTTGCCGTACCAAACTGCGGCAAGGACAACCGGGATATAAAAAAAATGAGAAAATGCAACAGATATTCCCAGATACCAGTGCAGCACTATCTCGAGAAGGATGGAAATCACAACAAGGAGCACGAGGACGGGCATCCGGTAATTTCTGAAGCTTTCCGTTCTGATGTCCGAAAAGGCCATATCAGGAAGATTGTTGTATAAATTGAAATTTAAAGGTGCTCATTGAGGGAAAATGGCGAGCCAGAAGGAGTTCCTGGAATCAGGATCAGTTCCCCCGGTCCCGGATCATAGGGATCCGGTCCCGTTAGGATTCTTCTGTCGCACTATTGATACACTCTTCTGTTGTGCCGATCCTGACGGCAGCCCCGCACATATTGGGGACATAGGCCAATGCTTTTCCGGAATTTACCATAATTGCCCCATATTGCTCAAGAGCGGGGGATACAACCATACAGGTGTCAGCAAAAACCCTCCCCCCATACCGCTCGATGCAGGCAACAGCATCAGTTGATTTCTCGATTACCTTCCGGGAGGCAAATACATACAGGGGCCGGGTCACCCTTCTGCCTTCGAGGAGCCCGGCTATCTCAGAAAGTTCCTCCGGTGAGCAGTGAGGGCAGCCGAGCGCCACCGCATCGACCGGGATACGGTTCATCAGGGAAAGTATCTCCTCTGGCTCAACCGATAACACCTCAAGGCTCCCCACATCGTATTCAAAGATACGGGCTTCAGGAGTAATTCCCTCTACGTGGAAAAGCGCAACTGCACCGGATGCAGCCAATGCAGCACCCAGAGCCTTGAGGTGGCCCCTCTTCGGCCGGATTCCTTGTACATAGGGGATTTTATCCCCCACTTCACTTCCGGCAAAATAGCCGAGTGCGCCATACAGAGCACTCTCCTCCCAGTTGGTTGCGCGGTCAATCCTGATAACAATCTGTGGTTTCCGCTCTTCAACGCGATGGAGTCCGTATTCAGGAGTTTTTCCTATGACTGCTGCTGCAAGGGCCGAAGGCCCTCCTTCACGGTTGGTCCGTGCCCCGATGACCGAATTTGCATAGGCAACTGCAGAGGACTCCGACCATGCGAGATGATCCCCGAACCGGGTCTGGTAGATATAATATGGCGTGCAGGTGCATTCCAACTTGATGCCAAGCCGTGCATACGCATTGATCACATCTTCCTGTTTTCTGGCAAAAGCCTGACCGATTTCCATCTCCCGCCAGCGGACCCGATCCATCCCTACCGGGTTGAGAATCGTCGGTACTGATACGCGGGCATCGAGGGTGGAGAGCCATTCAAGGCCGGCCTCGCCGATCGTCTTGTAGGAAGCCCCGCTCACTTGGGCACTCCTGATGGGAACCAGCCTGTCTGCGGAAAATACCTTGCCGAGAGCAACAAGGATCTCCATCATCTGCTGACGGGTCTCACCTGATTCGCCGGCAAGGATTGCTTCTTCCTCTGCAAGCAAGTGCATAGTTGTACCTCAGTCCCACACGGCTCTTCTGAATTCATCTTCCCTGCCCAACGGCATCGTGGCATCGATCCCTACCTTGACATTTGTGCCATCCTCTGCCTGGCAGGGATCAAGTGATGATCCCCTGGCACCTGGGATCACAAGCAGGCTTTTATCTCCCCTGACCCGTGTCGCAATGGCAAACTCTACATCCTGGATATCAGAGGGATTGATGTCCGTGTCTACCACCACTACATGCTTGAGGGAGGTATGGGATGCAAGGGCTGCAAGGATTGCATTTTTTCCATCTCCTTGTGTCTGTTTCCGGATCTGGATGACCGCATGAAAGTAGCCACAACCCCCCGTGGTGAGAACCACGTTCTTCACCTCTGTCACACCTCCCACAGCACGGTAGATGGAGGGTTCGTAGGGTGCACCCATGAGCATCTTGTGTTCGTTACCGCCAGGGAGAATTCCATGATAAATAAAGTCCTTTTTCAGATGCATCCCGGTAAATTCAATCACGGGTTGTTCACGCACGAGGTCATAGGTCCCCGTAATATCGACAAAAGGACCTTCCATTGTCGTTTCGTTTCCAATGTAGCCTTCAAAGACGATCTCTGCATCAGGGACCAGCACCCCGTTCGGGCACCGGTAAACCGGCATTTCTCCCCCGAGCAGTTCTGCAGCATAGGAGAGCTCTTTTCCCTTCGGCACACGAGTACAACTGGCAATTGTGACGGTCGGATGGACACCAATGGCAACAGCAACGGGCAACCTGTCACCCCTCTCCACAGCCGCCTTATGGAGAGTATAGGTATGACGCCCTTCGACAAGCCGTGCTGCAACCCGCTTCTCGTCCAGGACCAGCATCCGGTGAATAGAGGCATTTTCGGTATCACCATATCGGGAAAACACAATCCCCGCAGTGATATATTTCCCCGCATCCCGGGGAAAATGTTTCATAACGGGGATCTTCTGAAGGTCCGGTGCAGACATTGGGAGATTTCCTTCGCAGACCACATTACCCTGGAACTCCGCCAAAGAAAGCCTTCGCACCAAATCATTCTCAGGTATTTTGAGGGCTTGGGAGAGCGCGTTCCTGGTTGCTGTTACGTTCATCACTCCACGCTTTCCTTCAAGATCATGAAAGAGCAGCAGCCGGTCAGTCCCATGTGCCAGCCTGCACGCGTCATAATCCGCAGCTACCGGATCTTCATAATCAATGACGCCCCCGCACTCCCTCATCTGGTCGATAAAGCCCCTCATTCCAGCCCTCTCTTCCATATCAATACCTCCGGCTTCTTTACCATCAGCTTAGCGATGCTGGCTTATTAAAAATCCGGGGAGATACTCTGGAAAAGAGGATTATTCCGATATCTCTGTTGTTCATCCCTTGGGGGGAGCATAGAACCGGAAGCGAAATGCCGTATCTTCGAGATCCTTGGCTGAATCAGGATCAAGGTCGTTCCTGGCGGCTCTTACGATAGCATTGAGGATGTTGGTCTGGCGGAGCACATCATAGTTCCCCGAAGGGGTTTCGTTGAGAAAGTCGAGAAGGTCATTCACACCCTTCAAGACGTCCCCTGAGGCGACCAAGTTGAGCCGGTTCAGGGTTTGTGCAAGGCGCCGCTTTGCCATATCGAGTTTGTATACATCGGCACCTGCAACGTTCAGATCGGTCACAGCGTGTAGCAATTCTTCGTAGACCTTCAGCCTGTACCTGCTCCGAACCAGGCGGAGCTCCCGGTTTTCAGCGTAAAGATAGGTGATACAAAGTGCACTTACCACCACAATTACGCCAATCGTGACGACTATCCAGTATTCGATCATGTGTTTCCCCCTCGCTGGAAGATTCCAGCTCGATGGTGATAAACTTTTTTTTTTGATCCCGGTGGATCGACCCATTCAGAACGGTAACCGTTCCTGGGTTGTAAGCGGACGAATCTGAAGAACCTCCCGTGCAGCTGCAGCAACTGCTGGAACATGCCCGGCAGGAGTGTAGATCCCCAGTCTCCACTGACCGCGCCGTGTTTCATTCAGGGTTGTCACAAGAGGAGAGATCTCCTCAAGCCCTATCACCCGGTGTCTGTTCTTGATCCTGACATGGACCGACATGGAACGAGGAAATTCAGGAATGTCAACCAGGACCTCGTGAGGTTCCACTCCTGCATCCTCTGCAATTGCCGTTGATATATTCTGTCTCTTTTGCTGATGCATCTTCTGTGCAGTCATCGATGGTGCTACCTGCTCCCGTCCAACATAGACCGCCCTTTTGTAAAGCCTCCGCTGGTATATCTGAAGAGCAAGGGCACGGGCCACGGCACAGGGGGACTGCAGGAGCGTCTGCATGCACCCGGCATCATCGAGACGCATGAATTCTAGAGGGCTCGCCCTGATGTCCTTCTCGAGATGGCTGCGAACAGCGGCTGACAACATCATCTCTGCAATCCTGCTGACATGATGATAATAGACTGCCGGCCTCATGAGGGTCCGTGCGATAAGAAGGGATTCGGCAGCATTAATTCCTCCTTCTTCAAGGGTAATGGCTCCTTCAGACAGACAGGTGTTCCTGATGAGCCGGTGAGCATCGACGGTCCCATATGGAGCACCTGTGTAATGCGCATCGCGCAGGAGGTAATCCATCCTGTCCACATCCAGTTCCCCGTGAATAATTCCCGAAAGGGGGTGGTTTCCCGAAAGAAGAGCAATAACCTCTTTTTGAAGTATCCCGTGGCGTTCGAGGCATTCGGATAGATCTGGGTCGTCAAGAAGCGCGGAAACCTCATGATGAGATCTCCCGCAGAACTCCACCAT
Source organism: Methanoregula sp. (assembly GCA_022710385.1). Lineage (GTDB taxonomy): Archaea > Halobacteriota > Methanomicrobia > Methanomicrobiales > Methanospirillaceae > UBA9949. The sequence continues at coordinate 44,697 of JAKLGZ010000003.1, read as the reverse complement.
GACCGGTTCGATGGCATGCGAGAACGGACCATGTCCGATATCATGAATAAGTCCTGCTGCAGCGACCAGGTTCTGCTCCTCTTCATGGAGGCCCAGCTGGCGCGCCATAACGTTGGCGAGGTAAAGAGTACCAAGCGAGTGCTCAAACCTTGTGTGGTGTGCCCCGGGATATACCAGAAATGAGAAACCGAGCTGGCGGATGTACCGAAGTCGCTGAAGTATGGGGGAGTCGAGGAGTTCAAGAGCGCAAGGGGTAACATCGATGTACCCATGCACGGGATCCTTGATGATCTTCATCTGGCACCTAAACAGTCTTGGGATAGAGCAGATAAAACTATTGAGTGATGATCACATTTCTCTCCGGAGGGACAGGAACCCCGAAACTGGTCCGGGGGGCACGGAGGCATGTGTCCGACCATGCCATTACCGTCATTGTCAATACAGCCGAAGATATCTGGGTATCGGGAAATCACCTCTCCCCTGATATCGATACCCTCCTCTACCTCTTTTCCGGGCAGCTCAATACCGACACCTGGTGGGGGATAACGGGGGATTCTTTCCATACCCACCAGGAATTGAACCGTCTGGGGGTTGACGAATATATCGGAATCGGTGACCGGGATCGTGCACTCCATATCGCCCGCGGCGAACTACTCAGAGAAGGCTATTCACTTACTGAGGCTATCCAGATCCTCTCCGCCCGGATGGGTATTGGAGCCTGCATCCTTCCCATGAGTGATGAGGAGGTAGCGACCCTGATAAGGACGGATAAGGGTACTCTCCATTTCCAGGAGTATTGGGTAAAGCACAGGGGAACTCTCCCGATCCGGGACGTTGTCCGGTACGCACCGACAGGGCCTTTCGCAGGCGCAGGGGTTATCAAGGCGATCAAGAATGCTGATCGCGTCATTATCGGCCCGAGTAACCCCATAACAAGTATCCTGCCAATCCTCGAATGTTCTGGCGTCATTCCGGCACTCATGGATTCTTTTGTCATTGCGGTCAGTCCTTTCATCGGGAACGCCCCCATAAGCGGTCCAGCCGCAGAGCTGATGAACGCCTGGGGCCTTTCCCCTGATTCAGCTTCAACATTCTCACTCTACAAGGAGTTCTGTGATCTTTTCGTACAGGACATAAGAGATCCGGTTGATGTACCCGGAAGTCTCCGTTGCGATACACTCATGACCAATGAGGAGAAGAGTGCGGCTCTCGCGGAAACCCTGCTTTCAGCGGGGAGGTAAAAGCAGAGTTGGAGAAACTGAAGTAAACGAATCCTCACTCATCCTGATGGCCGAAAGAGCTCGCCCATGAGTATGACCAAACCACCTTCACGTCGCCAAAGAGAGGACGGTTGTCAGGGCGCATCACCCTCATGGGAGAACAGTGAGTCCCCAACGTCCGCATCAACTGATAAGACTACATAAATAGAACACTGGACAATATATCCCAGATTCAGGGGTGGCCTCAAACGCCCCGACCTGAAAAGGAGTCATTCATTATGCCCGGACCTGCTATTGAATTACGTGAAGAGGTTATTGTCGCCCTCAATGCCCGCTATCCCGCAATAAAGAGACTGTTTGGGGTGAAGAAAATAGGAATCTTCGGCTCTCTCGCGAGGGGAGATGACCTCCCGGACAGTGATATCGATATCGAGGTTGAGTATGAACCGGGCGCTGACACCTATCGGAACTATATCGGGCTGGCGTTGTACCTTGAGGATCTCTTTGGCGGCAGGAAGGTAGATCTGGTAACCTCCCGCGTACTTGAAGGGTACCTCCACTCCGATACTACCGGAGAACATGCAGAAAAAAACCGCGACTGGGTCTATGCTTCCCACATGCTCGAAGAGATGGTTTTTTTGCTCGAGCGTACGAAGAGTCTCGGATTTCGCGAATTCGCCCGCGATGATCTCCTGAAAAGGGCGACTATCCGGTCACTGGAAGTTATTGGGAACGGTGCAAGCCGGATGTCTGATACAACGAAGAAGAACTGGCCAGGCATTCCATGGAAAGAACTGGCTGGAATGAAAGACCGGCTTGCAGGAATGTACTTCTCACCGGATTGGGTGCTTGTCTGGGACATCCTATCCCAAGAGATCCCCTCGATTGAACCGCGCCTCCGTTCACTGGCAGGAGGCCTTTGAACATAGCTTGCGAAACTGCACCGGGCAGGAAAAAAGAGATTATCTCCCCCCTCCCATAGCTTACGGGTTTATATGCGGATTCCAATAAAGGAGGTGACGCCCGAGACTGCACAGGCCGAGGTGATCGGGTGGGTACACGAAGTGCGGGACCTTGGGGGTCTCACTTTTTTCCTGATACGGGACCGGACGGGAATATTGCAGGTCACCATCCCGAAAAAAAAGGTAGGGGAGGAGGTTCTTGCCACGGTAAGAGAGGTCTCGAAAGAATCGCTTGTCCGTGTCCGGGGATCTGTCAAGGCGATTGAAAAAGCACCGGGGGGCAGAGAACTTGTCCCTGAGTCGTTTGAACTGCTGGCAAGAAGCGAGAGCCCGCTTCCGCTCGATGTGGTCGAGAAAGTACCTGCGGACCTCGACACGCGTCTTGATGCACGGTTCCTCGATGCACGCAGGCCCAGGGTGACCGCAATCTTCCAGATCAGGAGTGCAGTGATCCGCACGGTGTATGACTACCTCTTCGCCCGGGATTTTGTGAACATCACCACCCCAAAGGTAGTTGCAGCGGCCACGGAAGGGGGAACGGAACTCTTTCCTATTGCCTACTTCGAAAAGGAAGCATTCCTGAACCAGAGCCCCCAGTTATACAAGCAGATGATGATGGCTGCAGGATTTGAGAGGGTCTTTGAGATTGGCCCTATCTTCCGGGCTGAGGAACATAATACCACGAAACACCTGAACGAAGCCACCTCCATCGATATCGAGGTTTCATTTGCTGATCACCGGGATGTCATGGAGCTGCTCGAAGATCTTATACTCCATATTTACCATACTGTCCAGGAGCGATGTGCTGGTCCTCTTGAAGTATTAGATATTGGAGAACTCACTATCCCTGATACCCCCTTCGACCGGCTCTCCTATCCCGATGCCATCGAGATGGCGGCCGGTGCAACCGGAGAGGCGATTGCTTATGGCGATGATATCGGAACCATCGCCGAAAAAGCAATTGGGGAAGTGATAGGATCTCATTATTTTATCACTGACTGGCCGACCTCAATAAAACCGTACTATGCAATGCCGTACGATGACGACCCCACAGTCTGCAAGGCCTTTGATCTGATGCACCCGAGGATGGAGCTTTCATCGGGTGCCGCACGGGTTCATCAGCACGATCTTCTTGTCAGACAGATCCGGGCAAAAGGGCTTTCACCGGAGAATTTCGAGTTTTACCTGGCACCATTCCGATATGGCATGCCGCCCCACGCTGGCTGGGGACTCGGGGCTGACCGACTCGTCATGACGATGCTCGGTCTGGGCAATATCAGGGAGGCTGTGCTCTTCCCAAGGGACAGACACCGGCTGACACCATGAGTTCTCTCTTTCCCGAACTCGCCCTGCCTACAACGGTGGTCGGAAGTTACCCGGCTATACCACGGAGAGGACTATCCGGAATCTTTGATCCTTTCCGTGAGGCCGTCAGGACAGCCGTGAACGATCAAGTGGCTGCAGGGATCGATATCATCTCTGACGGGCAAGTACGCGGTGACATGGTCCGGATGTTCACTTCACGGCTGCCGGGGGTGAGAGGAAATGACGTCATTGGAAAAGTCTCTGCTCCAGAAAGTCCAATCACCGTTACCGACACCAAGTATGCAATCAGCCGGAGCCGCAGGGTGAAAGGCATCATAACAGGACCGACGACGCTCTCCTTCGCCCTTCATGTCTCCTCTCCAATATACCGCGACCGTGCTGATCTCGCCCTTGACCTGGCCCATGCCCTTGCCCCTGAAGCTGCCGCCCTGGCAGGAGCAGGTGCGGCAATCATCCAGATCGATGAGCCGATCCTCTCAACCGGGATTGCTGATCTTGACAGTGCCAGGGAAGCCCTGGAAATCATAGTCCGGGGGATTGAGAAACCGACCTGCCTCCACGTATGTGGGGATCTATCACCGGTAATAAGCGATCTCCTCCGGATGCCTGTCCATATACTCGATTTTGAATGTGCAAAATCGCCCGGGAACCTCGATCTCTGCAGAGACCTTGACTTCGGCAGGAAGATGGTAGGATTCGGATGCGTCGATTCTTCCGATCCTGTCCCTGAAACAACAGAAATGATACGATCGAGAATCGAAAAGGCTTTGACCGTATTTTCACCAGATCAACTTCTCCTTGATCCGGACTGCGGCCTCCGTATGCTCCCACAAAAAGCCGCTTTTTTAAAGTTATCACGGTTGGTCGAAGCGGTAAAAATGGTGCGAGAACAACTCTGATGAGTGTTCACACTACACGAGATGTTGTGGAGAGTTCTATCCCCTTGTCGGTGATATTGAAGGGAATAAGCCGTTTAGGTACATTGCCCTGCCGAAGTTTATGGACGGCGAGCTGTCGTTCCACCTCGGTTGCAAAGGTCACCACTTTCAGTTCAAGTACGACATCGGCAATACGAAAGATTCTGTTTTCATCTTCCGGCTTGTGAATATTGTTGTAAAGGAGGAACATAATCGTGCTATTCTCGCGGGAAGCTTCCTTTCTTGCCAGAAGCAGACACTGGATAGCATCATCGATACCAGAATTCAGAATGACGGATGAGAGTGAATCGACAACAATCCGCTTTCCTTTATAGTATCCAGGGAAAGCATCCGGATTGAGGTTTCGGGAATCCACCATCTCCTCTTCAACGTCACCATCGATCATCAGATAGACCCCCCCTTCCACTTCCACCCTCCAGAACTGGCGGGCAACATGTTCGATACCTGAGAGGGGTGATCCGGTGACGATGACCACCGATCCCTTGGGATAACCCCCATCAATAACCGCATCAAGCCCGATGACCCCGGTGGTCTGCTTGTCTTTTTTCTGCAAGAGAAGAGGCCCCCTCCTCACTACAGTATTCCATTGCTTAAGATAAGTCTTCACTGGAGAGGAATCCCGAATATTCCTCACGAAGCCTGCGTCTCAAGAGTTTCCAGCCATGAACGCGGGGGAGAGATTCGGTAACAATGATCCCGCGCGGAACCTTGTACCCTGCCAGACGTTCCCTGCAAAAGGAGAGAAGATCGTCAGGATCAGGGCTACCCTTTTCTTTTTGAACGATAACCGCGACAGGGATCTCGCCCCTTCGCTCATCCGGACACCCGAAAACTGCGGCATCAAGAACTGCAGGGTGTTTCAGGAGAACATTTTCCACTTCGGTCGGGTAAATTTTCCATCCGGACATAATGATCATGTCCTTTTTCCTGTCGGTGATGTATAAAAGGCCCTTCGTGTCAACATGCCCGATATCCCCGGTTAAAAACCAGCCTTCGGGGAGGAAACTTTCAGTAGTGGGACCAGGCAGGTTCCAGTATCCCTTTGCAACTGAGGGTCCCCTGAGCGCAATCTCCCCGTCCTCTCCGCATGCCAGCGACAGATGGTGATCTGCCGGATCGACAATCTTCACTTCGGAATATCCCGTAGGAACTCCCACACTCAGGTAATTGCCGGTCAGCTCCGGCCGCCCTGGGAGGGTAATGGTTCCCGTGCCAACGACAACCGTCTCGGAAAGGCCGTAGGCATTCGCCACGGGTATCTTGTACCGCTGGTCAAACGCCTCCCAGATGGTAGGCAGGAGCTGCCCGCCGCCACTGATGATCACCCTCACGGTCTTGAGTGTTTCTTCGGTTCCTTCAGGTGCACTGCAGAGCGAATGAATGACCGGTGGCATTCCTGAGAGTACTGAGATCCGGTACTTCCTGCATAAATCAAGGTATTCGGGGAGATTGAACCGTTTCATGATCACATAGGTGCCACCCGCCCGGAGAACGGAAAGTCCCCAGCTGACCCCGACATGCCCCATGGGGTAGATCCCAAGGTACCGGTCATTTTCATGCAGTGCAAGGACTTCCCGCTCAGTCTCAAGGCTGGTCAACCAGTTCCCCTGAGTGAGCATTGCACCCTTGGGATTGCCGGTTGTCCCTGCAGTATACTGGATCTGGCAGAGATCATCGAAGCTGCAGTTGACCGGGGGATATATCCCGGTATCAAGGATCGAGGCACTCAGCTGATCAAGGTTCAATCCCCTGCAAGCGAGATCACCTCTTGTGAGAGCCCCCATCGCAACTGAAGCGCCTGAATTATCATGAATGAGGATTCTGGCACCGGAATCACATATCACATACCCAATCTCGTCTTCCTTCAGGGAGATATTGGCGGGTACAGCGACTGCCCCAATCCGCCATATTGCAAAGTAACTGATAAGGTGCTCGGGGCAGCTGTCAAGATAGATACAGACCCGGTCTCCCTTTCCTATTCCCTGGTCCGTGAGAACCAGGGCAGTCCTGCTTATTCGGGAGAGGATCTCTCCGTACGTCAGTTCCAGTCCCTCAGAGGGAGCGATCAGGGCAGGCCGATCCCGGCTCATTGCAATATTATCGAGAAATACCGTGATATTTGACATCAGAGCACTCCACCTTTCTGAGTAGTATTATACAATAATGTACACTATTGTTCATCATGGTATTTAGCGGTCACTCCCTCGAAGGGTAAGACGAGATTGGCATTCCATATGAATACCTGAGAGAATCACCATACACCCTCATTAGGTACGGAGGAGGGTGGAGTAGTCTTTCATCCTGCGTCTGAAAAAAACCAGAATGGACTCGTTCATAAGAGTCTTGAAGAGAAAAGGTATTATTGATATTCAGGTGGTTGCACGTCTCTTGGAAGGCCTCCCTTGAAGTGGAGTCTGATACGGGAATAAAATTCCCTGAGACGTTCGTTCATCGTGGGATGCACCTTGGCAAGACTCATCTCAAAATGGCGGAGCGTTACGAATGCAGCCCTTTCTCTCATGGCAAAAATCCCGGCCTCGCGGCAGAGTCCTTCCATATCAGCGCCGACGTATCCTTCCGTCCTTGCGGCAATATTCAGGATCAGCTCATCCCGCACCTCATCGATGAGGGAGAGTCCACACTGGAGCATCCGGTCAACCATATATCTTCTCCGAGCCCCTCGGTTCATCTTCCCTTCCCCGCCGGAACAGATTGTGCCCAGCGAACCAATCGCTTCATCAAGGGTGAACGTCCTGTCCTTTCCAAGGATCTCGATGAAGGTATCAAGCGCTGCTTCATCGCAGGATCCGGTCTTTCCTACGAGCTCCTCGAGTTTTGATCCCTCGAGGGGCAGATATTTCAGATGGATTCCGAGGATCTTTACCCTGTCTGCAAGGTTCGGCTCACCGATATACACAAGACGGTCAAACCGGCCTGCACGGAGGAGTGCAGGATCAACGAGGGTCGGCTGGTTCGTCGCTCCCATCACCACAACATCCCTGAGTTCCTCAAGCCCATCAATCTCGGTAAGGATCTGGTTCAGCACGGTCTCCATCACATGGGAACCGAGATCGGATCCCCGGGTTGGTGCCAGGGCATCGAGTTCATCAAAGAAAATTATTGAGGGGGCAACCTGCCGGGCTTTCTTGAACACCTCCCGGACCGCCCGTTCGCTCTCACCAACCCACTTAGACAGGAGCTGCGGACCCCGTATTGCAATAAAATTTGCGCCGCTCTCATTTGCCACCGCTTTTGCGATCAGGGTCTTTCCGGTTCCGGGAGGTCCATACAGGAGCACCCCGCGGGGTGGGGAGATCCCCAGCTCCTCAAATCGTTCCCGGTCGGTGAGCGGATACTCAACTGCTTCCCTTATTTCCTGTTTTGCTTCCACAAGCCCGCCGACATCATCCCAGGTAACGTGGCTGACTTCGAGCATCACCTCGCGCATTGCGCTCGGGCTTACATCGCGGAGTGCTGATCGGAAGTCTGGTGCATTTACCTCCATCCTGTCGAGGATGTCCTGGGGGATCTCCTCATCATCAAGGTTCATTTCGGGGAGGTAGCGTCTCAATGCACGGATAGCCGCCTCCCTTGCCAGTGCGGCAAGATCAGCGCCGACAAACCCATGGGTCTGCTGGGCAAGCACGAGCAGGTCCACCTCGCCGGCCAGGGGCATCCCCCTCGTATGAATTTTCAGGATCTCGGTCCTGTCCGGCTCACTCGGGACACCAATCTCTATCTCCCGGTCAAACCGGCCCGGTCTCCTGAGAGCGGGATCGATGGCATCCACCCGGTTGGTAGCTCCAATGACCACCACCTGTCCCCTCTCCTCGAGGCCATCCATCATGGTAAGGAGCTGTGCCACTACCCTCCGTTCCACCTCACCGGTCACCTCTTCCCTTCTGGGTGTGATAGAATCAAGCTCATCGATGAAGATGATCGAGGGAGCATTGGATTCCGCCTCTTCAAAGATCTCTCTCAGTTTCTGCTCGCTCTCCCCGTAATACTTGGAGATGACTTCGGGACCAGCGATTGAGATGAAATGGGCACCGCTCTCGCTTGCCACTGCCTTTGCAATCAGGGTCTTTCCGGTCCCCGGAGGTCCGTACAGGAGAACCCCTTTCGGGGGCTCAATCCCGAGTTTCTGGAAGAGTTCCGGATGACGCATCGGCAGTTCGATCATCTCCCTCACACGCTGGAGCTCATCCTTCAATCCCCCGATATCCTCATATGATATTCGTTTCAGCCCTTCAAAGCCGGCTGCCGGCTTTTCGGAAAACTCGATCTGGGTATTTTTTGTGATGATCACCGCTTGTTCAGGCTCAATCTCAACAACCTTATAAGAGACGATCTGGGGCTGGAGGAACGGAAGTCCAATCATTATCGGAACCGTATCATTTTTCACGATCGGAAAATCGATCAATGCATTCATCACGTTCGGATTATTGCTTACCGGGATACTCCGCGGGAGATCTTCGGGCGGTGCAAGAACCACCCTCCGTGCTTCAATTTCATCACGTATCGCGACGATTTTCACGCTGTCTCCGATGCTGACACCTGCATTGGTCCGCGTGAAATTGTCGATCCTGACCTTATTCTGGTTCCAGTCCTCAACAAGGGAACGCCAGACTTTGGCAACCGTCCGACGTTTTCCTTCCACCGCAACAATGTCGCCGGGAGATATCTTCAGGTACAGCATTGTTTCGGGATCAAGCCGTGCCTTCCCGCCACCCTGATCACCAGGATAAGCACTATCAACCTTCAGAAATATCTCAGGCATCACCTTAAAAGTCATATACACAGGGATTTATAGGTACTGGTAATTTATGCGACTGCTTGTCTTTGATCCCATCCGTGGCGCAGCAGGGGATATGGTCACTGGTGCTCTTCTTCATATCGGGGCTGACCGGGATGCCACTGTCTCTGCGATGGCTTCTGTTGTCGGTGAGCCCCAGATATCCCTGGTTGAACGTGCCGGGATCAGGAGCATCCAGGTTAAGACCCGGGCAACCGCGGAGAGGAGAACGTTTCCTGAAGTGATTCGGAGGGTGAAGAATGCCAGGGCGTCTTATTCTGCAATCGCCATGGCAGTCAGAGTGTTTGAACGGATTGAACGGGCTGAAAAGGAGGTCCATGGGCATACCGATCATTTTCACGAGGTGGGAGCAGATGATGCAGTTGCAGAAGTGGTGGGAGCCTGCACGGCATTCCTTTCCCTTCATGTGGACGGCTGCATCGTTCTCCCTGTGATGCTGGGCGGCGGATCTATAACCGGCTCCCATGGCACCTATCCTGCTCCCGCACCGGCCACACTCTCGATTTTCAGGGAATCAGGTCTCCGGGTCATGTTGGGGGAGCCTGATGACGGGGAACTCTGTACCCCAACCGGGGCAGCCCTCCTCTCCGAGTTTTCCTCGGCGTCAGCACTCTCGAGGCATGCCTGTTCTGTTGTCTGTTCAGGATACGGTGCAGGAACGAAAAATCCCCCACAGATCGCAAACGTGCTCCGTGCGATGATTGTCGAATATACCGGAGACAACGAGCATAGTGATGTGGACCTTCTTGAAACAAATGTCGATGACGTCAGCCCTGAAATCATTTCGTATACGGTGTCACGGCTGATAGAAGCAGGAGCATACGATGTCAGCGCAATACCCTGCACGATGAAAAAAGGACGACCTGGACACCTGGTCCGGGTGATTGCAGCTTCTGGCGATGGAGAACGATTGGCAGCAGTAATGGCTGAAGAACTCGGAACTCTCGGTATCCGCTCGATTCAGGCAGTTCACCGGTTTATTGCAGAGCGTTCGGTTAGCGAGATCCCTGTCACCATCATGGGAAAAGAGCGGATGATACGGGTTAAATGCGGCAAGTTGCATGGTAACGTGATCTCGATCAAGGCAGAGTATGATGATGTCAGTGCATTCGCTCATGAACTGGGGATACCTGCCCGGACCATTGCCCGGCTCACTGAAAACAAGGCATGGGACATTATCGGGATGTCAATGAAATGACGACCGCGAGACTGAGCACCGGTGTGCAGGCATTGGATGACCTGCTCGGGGGAGGACTCGAGCCCCGGGTGATCACCCAGATATACGGTGGTCCGGCAAGTGGTAAGAGCGTACTCTGCGTGCTCGCCTCTGTCTCCTGCCTGAAAGAGGGGAAAAGCGTGATTTTTATCGATACCGAGGGATTTTCTATTGAACGGTTCCGGCAGGTAGCAGGGGAGGACGCTGAACGGCTCGCCGACCATCTTTTTCTTTATGAACCGCATGATTTTGAACAGCAGGGCCTCGTGATCAAAGGTCTTGACAGGCCACTCTCAAGGGGAGGGATTGGGCTTATCGTGATGGACTCATCAACCGGTCTTTACAGGACGACGCTTGAAAAAGGCCATGATGCAATGCAGAATCTCTCCAGGCAGATGGTCCATCTGCTCGGGTATGCGAAGAGATACGAGATTCCCGTGGTGATCACAAACCAGGTGTACATGGATGTCCAGAAGAACACGTTCGTTGGCCTGGGTGGCACCGCACTCGCCCATATCTCGAAGGCTATCATCAGGATCGACATCCTGAACAGGCATAGGAAGGCGACCCTTGAGAAACACCGGTCCATTGCGCCGGGAAGATGTTTTGAGTTTGATATCGTTGAGACAGGAATAGTGGTAAGGACGGTGGATGCCATATGACAGGTCAGTATCAATGGAGGAAGAGTCAATGGAGGAAGAGGGCAGGTACTATTGCGGGGATGTGCCTTCTTTTTCTTCTCCTTTGCACCTCGGGGTGTTCAACAAAGGAAACCCACCAGAACGGGGAACAGATTGCCTGGCAGACGACACTGCTTACCGATGTCCGGACAGGAACGCAGTTCAGCATCGCTGAAATTAACGGCACACCACTACTCATCCAGCCCTTTACTATCACCTGTCCGATCTGCATGCAGCAGCAGGCTGCGATCTCCAGACTCTATGCCCAGGAAGAGATACCCTTCGTCATGGTAGGGCTGGATATTGATCCGAACGGAAACGAAAATTCACTCCATGACTATACCCGGGATCACGAATACTATGGTTTCTATGCCCGCTCACCGCCTGAATTGACCATAGCGCTGGTTGATCAGTTCGGGTTGCGGGTGCTCTCACCTGCCCAGGCGCCCCTGATTCTTGTATGCCCTGATGGGAAGGCAAGGATGCTTGATCCCGGCCTGAAGAGTTCGGAGGATCTCCAGAGGGTGCTTACTGAAGGCTGCCAGGCATGACCCTGGCAGATCTTACCGTAGCATTCACTGCAGGCCTCCTCTCTCCTCTTGGTGCTGCATGCGTTCTCCCTCTCTATCCCGGGTATCTCTCTTTTCTTGCAGCTCAACAGGGAGACCCGGCAGTTGAATCCCGAATTCCGTGCATCCGGATACTGCTCGGGTTCATTGCAGGGGCAGGGATCCTTGCTGCAATGCTTGGATTCGGCCTCCTTGTAGGAGTGATCTTCACCCTCCCAATCGGTGATGTATTGTCGGTCGTCTCCCCTGTTGCGTATGTCATCCTCGGCGGTATTGGGATACTCCTTGTCCTGGGAGCGGGTGTTCGTCTTCCATTCCCGACACCAGATATCCTGAAAGGGAGATCCCCGCTGGGGGGGGCTTTTTTATTCGGACTCTTTTTTGGAATCCTTATCCTGCCCTGTAATGCAGGACCGGTGACGGTCCTGCTTGCGCTCAGCACAAGTGCTTCGGATTTTATGTCCAATCTAGGAAATTTTTTGGCCTATGGTATGGGAATGGCAATACCACTCATCGCCATCTCAGCTGTTTCCTTATACAAAGGGAACCGGCTTGTCCAGGCTCTCACCACCCACCGCCGATCGATCAACATCGCCACGGGCGTCCTGATGATTGGTGTTGCTGCATATTACCTTCTTGTTGTTTTCCGAATCCAGGACTGGATGTTCTCTTCCTGACTCCCACCATTCAGAGAGCAGAATATGATCAGAAGGTAATAGCCCCTTTAAAAACCGTCTCGGCAGGGCCTTCCATGAGAGTCTTCTCGCCAAGTGTGATGACAAGGGGTCCACCTCGTGTATCAACCTTGACCTTCGTCCCTGTATAGCCGAGATGCCGGGCGATCGCAGCTGCCGCCGTTGCTCCGGTCCCGCAGGAGAAGGTCTCATCCTCCACCCCGCGCTCGTATGTCCTTATGCTGATATGATCCTCTCCCTCACGCTTTACGATATTGACATTTGCCCCTTCCGGAAATGAGGCATGGTGACGGATGGCTGGCCCGATCTCAATGAGGGGAAACGATTCAGGGTCTTCAACGAAAATCACCGCATGCGGAACACCGGTATTAACAGCATACACCATGTATCCCTCAATTGTTTCCCTGTACTCACCCTCACCGGTCGCAGGAATATCGGCACGGTTGAACCGTGGTTCCGGCATCTGGATGGTCGCAAGGAAGGTATCATCGGTGTAATCCATAACAACATTGATAATTCCTGCCATAGTCTCGACAGTACAGCTCTTTTCCACGTACCCAGTATCGAATGCATATTTTGCAAAACACCGAATCCCGTTCCCGCACATCGAGGCTTCACTCTCATCCGGCTGGAAAAGACGCATTTTGAGATCGGCCGAACAGGAACGGGAGAGGTAGAGGACGCCGTCCGCACCGATTCCAAACCTTCGATCGCAATACAATTGTGCGAACTGGGGTTTCATTTCGTCAGGAATAACCGTCTTTTCGCATTCATCGATAAGAATAAAATCGTTCCCGTTGCCATGCATTTTCACAAAAGTAATTTCCATTGTCACTTACACTCCGGTCTATTTTTATCTGGCATACTAATCATAATCCTCCAAGGTCCCAGTCCCCGGCTGATTCTGATGGTAAGTACGTCTCTGGTGCATCTGCATCGACGCGATCACCTTGTACGTGCTTCAAAGTCACCAATCTCCCATCCCAGATAATCACGAATGATAATATACGCCATTTGCGGAGGTATTGCCCCCTCTTCGGTGACAATGAGATTCACGTACTCGGGGGGGGTAACATCAAAAACGGGATTTCTCACCGTTATGAAGGGATGTGCTTTTGCCATCGGATCCGGAAGCACCTCTGAGCTAGCCCGCTCCTCGATCTCAATGTATTCACCGAGGATCGTCCGCGGGGCGAATTTATAGGTCTCCGCAGCAACAAGGAAACTGGTCCTTGCTTCGTGGGCAGCCAGTGCAATCTGTGATGTTCCGATCTTGTTCACAACGGCCCCATTTACCGAAACGGCATCTGCTCCAACAATCACCCTGTCGATTTCTTTCATGAAATAGCGGACCGCGGAATCAACAATGTAAGTGGTAGGTATCCCAGCCCGGTTGAGGGTCCCGATAGTCAGGAGACCCTGGTTTCCCGGTCGCACCTCTGTTGCATACACAGAGAATCTGACACCTTTCCTATGAGCAGTGAGAAGGCATTCAAGGGCTGCTTCAGAATTACAATGGGTAAGGATCACATCACCGTCCCTGATATGGCGTGCTCCTACCTCGCCAATACGCTGAATGGCATTCTCTGACGAACGGATGAAATCCTGGCATGCCCTTGAAAACTCTTCTTTCGCTGATGAAACCGAGGGAGTATCCAGGGTTAATGAACGCATCACCAGATGGACAGCATTCGGAAGGGAGACTGCAGTCGGCCTGGTAGCAATGAGGAGATCGGCTGCAGTTACCATCTCCTTCCGGTACTCTGAAAGATCTCTTGAGGGTGCTATCTCCGAGTGTGCCTTGAGTGCGGCGACAGCTGCACGTGCAATCCTCCCGGCCCCCCGTATCTCCATCTTCTTTATTTTCTCAGCGGTATCACTAACCAGCATAGACTGTACGTAGTACATGCCAGCAGAGTCCAAAGAACTTTGCGGGATTCCAACCGGCCATGTCGATAGCTGTAGTGTTTGATAGCGCGGGGACACTGCTTCATACCTACCGTGTCGCAAAGGACGTGGAGCAGCAGCGGTTACTCCCAGGCATTGAGACAGTAACCCTCACATTCAGTTCTCCTGAACGGGTACTTGTCGTTATCCATGTCCATTCCAGGGAGATCATCGGATCGGATCATGAAATCCTTCTTTCACGGTATCTGGTATCCCATCAGGCAGGATTCGGCATCAGTTGCACGAGAAAGATCACGACCGCTGAGGATATCGGAGATGTTCTTTACCATGACACTCACGCGAGGATCGGAGATCTCCAGGACTGCATAAAGAATGTCTGGCAGGTCTGCAAACGGGAATCGGTTGTCACCCTCAATTCCGGGGTCATCCTGAATATGGCAAAAAAAACCATCGAGTTCACTGTCACAACAGGGGGGAGACCCTTTGAGGGGGCAAAAGAGGCGATACGAGATCTCCACCAGAGGGGTATTCCCACATTCATCGCATCCGGAGACCGGGTAGCAAAGCTGGAGAAGATGGCTGATTATCTGGGAATACCGCGGGACAGGGTGTATGGCGTTGCAACACCGACCGTCAAAGCCCAGATTGTGGCTGACCTCCAGTGCGAGTATGATACCGTAGTAATGGTCGGAGACGGTATCAATGATCTCTGTGCCATGAAGAAGGCGGATCTCGCCATCCTTACTGAAGAACAGCCGGGTGACAAACCCGGTGAACTATATCAGGCAGCCCACCATGTGGTAAAAAATGTCCGCGAAGTGGTTGAAATCGTCGAGAAGCTGTCAAATGAATGACTCCCGCACGGATGCATTGATATAAAGAGTAATATGCCACGAATACAACATTAGGTTATGAGAGGAGAGGAATGAATCCACTGATCACCGTTGATTCTGTCTGCATGGACTTCGATGGAAAACGGGTCCTGAATAATATTTCTTTTACGATTGGTGAAGGGGAAATCCTCGGGATTATTGGAAGGAGTGGGGCGGGGAAGACCGTACTTATGCACCTTATCCGCGGGATAGAGCAACCCCCGACTTCCGGAAAGATCATATATCATATCGCCGCCTGTGATACCTGCGACTATGTGGGAGTGGGCAGCTCCGCAGGATCTCCCTGCCCGAAATGTGGCGGTACAATGAAATCGCTGGATATCGATTTGTGGGATGAGAAGAACAGTGCCATGAAACGGCGGGTGATGAAAGGTACTGCAATCATGTTCCAGCGGACGTTTGCACTTTACGGAAACGACCGAGTTATCGAAAATGTCCTGCATGCTCTCGATGACATCGAATACCCCGCCGACAAAGCGATAAACCGTGCAGCAGATCTCCTCGATGAAGTCCGCCTCTCCCACCGGATGATGCACATCGCCCGGGATCTTTCCGGGGGTGAAAAGCAACGGGTTGTCCTGGCAAGGCAACTCGCCAAAGAGCCATTCCTCCTGTTTGCCGATGAGCCGACCGGCACACTCGATCCACAGACAGCCCACCTCGTCCATACCATGCTAACCGAGGCTGCGAGCGCAAATAACATGGGCATGGTGGTCACTTCCCATTTCCCGCAGGTAATCGAAGAAGTGACGGATCGGGCCCTTCTTCTTGAGAACGGCGCTATTGCCCATCTCGGAGACCCGAAAGAGGTCATCCGAAAATTCATGGAAGGTGTCGGGGATGACGAAGGACATAAAGCACCTGATATTGGGGAAAATATCCTCACTGCACGTGATGTTTACAAGCGATATGTCTCAGCCGACAGAGGTGTCATCAAAGCGGTGAACGGTGTCAGTTTTGATGTGTCAGAAAAGGAAATCTTTGGGATTATTGGGAAAAGTGGGGCAGGAAAGACCACTCTCTCACGGATAATCAGCGGTATTATTGAACCAACCTCCGGCGAGATGAATATCAGGATCGGTGATGATGTGGTCGACATGACAAAACCAGGTATCGAGTTCCGTGGGAGAGCAAAGGGATATATCGGCCTGCTCCACCAGGAATATGACCTCTACCCTCACCGGACTGTTCTTGACAACCTCACCGATGCAATCGGCCTGGAATTTCCAAAGGAACTTGCCATGCGAAAGGCAATCCTCACCCTAAAAATGGCGGGATTCGTTGAGGAGAAGAGCAGGGAGATCCTCGACCGCTACCCAGGGCAGCTCTCGGAAGGTGAGCGCCACAGAGTCGCCCTTGCACAGGTACTTATCAGGGAACCCAGATTGATTATCCTCGATGAACCCACCGGGACCATGGATCCCCTGACAAAGATCGATGTCAAACATTCTATCCTTCACGCAAGGGATGAGATGGACGAGACGTTCATCGTTGTCTCTCACGACATGGACTTCGTCAAGGATATCTGCGACCGGCTTGCCCTCATGAGGGGGGGTAAGATCATCCAGATTGGAAAAACGGATGAAGTCCTGTCCAGCCTCACCGAAGATGAACGCCAGGTCATGGGAAAAGCTTCTTCGGTATAATGTCACTCACGATACATCTCGATGGGAAGCCTTTCGAGATCGCAGAGGGGAAACTCCTTTCGGAGATCATACCGGATAAAGATCCACGCTGCTGTGTCGCTGTTATAAGGCCTGCAACCCGTGAATCCGCCAGCACCTCCAGTTTCCGGCTCGTTACTACGCAAGGGGAGATAACCATCGAACCAGTGGGAGGCGGACCGGAAATTTTTTCCAGGCTCACTTCCGAAAATCTGCTCACGATCCATTGGCATGACCGTTATTCATCCGCTTTTGGTCCTTTTGGAAGCACGATCAAGCCTGCGAGGAGCCCACACCTCTATGAGAGGGGAGAGGTTATTCTTGGGTGTGGAGGATACGATCCCAAGCATTCCTATATCATATTTTCAAAAATGAGGCATGCAGCTGACTTCGGAGCGGATGAGACAGGGGGGATTATCGGCAAGGTTGTCTCCGGGATCGGCGTTCTGGACCGTTGGAGGACCGGAGATGCTATCCAGAGGATCGAACAGGTGATCAGCTGGGCCGATACCAGCCGTTCATTCACGACAACCGATAAAAATCTTGTTCTCGAGGACGGCATGGAGATTATCACCCATGTCTTGATCAGGGCTGCAGGGTACGAAAACCGCCGTGTTGATACTACCACTGCCGGGAGCGTGGAACACATGCTTCTCTCCTATGAAGAGCTCTTATTTCACGTGAGCCGGTCCGCAAGCACCCATATTGCAGATATCCGAAAAAGCGGCACTGATGTCCCTGAAGAGAACCGCCTTCCCAGACGGGAGGGGTCCGTAACGGCAAGGACAAAAGGGAGAGGGAGAGGTAGTATTTATATATACACCACTGACATCCCTGCCTCAAATGCCCATACCATTGTCGGACAGGTAACCAGGGGCATCGAGCTTGTACGGCTTGCAAAGGATGGAGATGTATTCTGCCTGAAGATTGATCCCCCTCGTTTTGATCTCGTTGGTCTGTTGCTCCCTGCAGCAGAGCATGCCGCTTCGGCAAAGGGTATAAGGCTTATTGCTGACAGGCGGGAAGGGGAGCGGGTTGTGGTCGGCCAGACCCCGGAGACCACCCTTGAATGTCTTGCAGCCGGAGAAGTGCATCTCACGACAGTTCCCCTGTCGCAGGTTGTTGATATCTCCCTTGACGATCTACATGCCCCTGACTCCTGCACTGTCTTCAGAAGGCTCACAGGCCTTCACCTGCACCGCGTAGGAAGCCTCCCCCTCTTCTTCCATTTTGAGGATGTGTATCTCTTCAAACCAGCGGTACCCAAAGATGTGACCATCGTCCCTGAAAATGTTCCTTCTGACACCGTACCAGCAGGGACCCTCGCCATTACCAACGATTCCCGGAGGGGTTCGGGGCTGGTTGGAGTGAGAACGACGGACAATAGCGAATTCGGGCCCACATCGGAGCCCTTCGAAGGGACGAATATTATCGGAAAGGTCCTTGACCTTCATAAGCTGCGCGAATACAAGGAGACTGAAATTGTGTTTATCAGGGAGGCAGGGAGATGACTGAATATCAGCCAAAGTATGTCAATACCGTCACAAAATATGTATTTGTTGAATCGCCGGAGATGACCCCTGGTGACCTGGCCATCAGGGCTTACGAGATCTCCCAGGGAGTTATGATCAAGGAGACCTGTTTTGGTCTGCAGATTACTGGAAATGAGGATGAGGTGAACGCAATTGTTGATCATCTCCGGAAATTCGATCCGGCCCACATCTTCGTGAAAGACCGGGGATTTCCGCCGGGCGATTCACGGCGGTGCAGGGCAAACCTCGGGGGTGCACGCCCTGGCTATTTCGGCCATGAATTTGAGATCTCAATCAGTCGGTTCATATCAAAAGGGTTGGTTGAGCTGCCAAAGAGGGATGCCCTTGCCGAACCAAAACCGCCTGAACCCGACGGAAGTGCAAAGCTCGATGCAAAGAAACTCCGGAAGATCATCGAATCAGTGGAGACCTGATCATGGTAAAAGTATTTATTTATCCTACGACGAGTCTCATCCTTTCCGATCTCGTGGCGCGGTTTGGGCACACTCCACTCTCCGCCGCACTCCAGATAAGGGAACACATCCAGACCCCGGGGCTTGAATCCCCCCCGCTCCAGATCACTCCGGAAGATCCCAAGAAGGGGCTGAAGTGGGCGGCTGTCGAAGTTCCTTCCGGGGTTAGAGGGAGGATGTCGCTATACGGGCCGATGCTTGAACAGGCAGAGGCCGCGATCATCATCCACGATGCAGATTTCTCTTTCGGATGCATGGGGTGTGCAAGAACAAACGAGCTGATTCAGTTTCTCCTGCGAAAAAGGGGTATCCCAGTCCTTGATCTCCGATACCCGAGGACGGAAGAAGAGGGTATCGAATTTGTTGCGGCGATAAAAAAATTTCTCAATGAACTGGCCGGAGGTGGTGCATGAACCTTGTCAGGATAGCACAGCTCTCATGCGGGCCGGAGTACTCAGGGGTCCAGAGAGAGATCAACGAGGCGGCCAGATCTGTCGATGCAGAGATCTTTTTCCCGGACATCAGGCTTGCAGATATCAGGGAGGGTTTCGACCTCTTCGGCCTCGATGTCCGAAGTCCTGATTTGAAACTGGCGATTGCCCGGGCACGGGCACTGGTTGAAGGGAAGATTGAGGCTGACGCTGTGTTTATTGCAACATGTTTCCGGTGTGCTGAAGCTGCGATAGTGAGAAATGAACTCCGCCGGTACATCCATGAAAATTCCCACCTTCCGGTTGTCAGCTACTCATTTACTGAGCGGACCACTGCAGGGACACTTCTCACCAGGATGGAAGCACTTACAACAATTGCGCGGAGAAGGGCGCTGCTTGCCCGAGAAGTCCAGGAAGGACTGACGCTTGGTGTTGATTCCGGCTCAAGCACAACGAAAGCGGTGATCATGCGCGATAACCAAATCATCGGTACGGGGTGGCTTCCGACGATTGCAGTATTGAAAAGTGCCGAGGACGCCGTCGATATCGCTCTGAAGGAGGCTGGGGTGAGACGGGAGGAGATACAAGCCATCGGAACAACCGGATACGGACGCTTCCTCGTTGGAGAGAAGATGCATGCCGATCTCATCCAAGAAGAACTCACGATCAACTCCAAGGGAGCCGTCTACCTCGCCGACCGGCAGCATGGCCCATCAACCGTGATAGATATCGGAGGGATGGACAACAAGGCAATCAGCGTGCAGGATGGGATACCGGGAACATTCACGATGGGTGGGATCTGCGCTGGGGCAAGTGGCAGGTTCCTCGAGATGACCGCCAAGCGACTTGGGGTTGATATCACCGAGCTCGGCCCCCTTGCCCTTCGTGGCATGGGCAGGGAGGTCCCGATGAACAGCTACTGTATTGTGTTCGGCACCCAGAGTCTGGTAAATGCCCTCGCAGCAGGCAGTTCTCCGGAGGATGTTGCCGCAGCTGCATGCCATAGCGTCGCAGAGCAGGTATTCGAACAACAGCTCCAGGAGGTCGACATCAAAGAACCGGTGATCATGGTGGGAGGGACATCACTCATCCAAGGGCTGGTGAAAGCCATGGGTGACCTGCTCCAGGTTGAGGTGGTTGTCCCCCACCACTCCCAGTATATCGGGGCTGTGGGGTCTGCACTCCTTGCATCAGGGTTTATCAAGGGATCGTAAGAATGGACGCGATCGAATATTTCGAGGTGGAGAGCCCCGAAGACGCAGGTCGTGAGTATTATCGCCGTATCGCAGATGTGGTGCTCCTTGACCACAACCTTCTCCGGGTTATAAAAAAACTTCATATCTCCATCGATCCACGGATCCCCCTCTTCATCGCGGTAGGGGTGACCAAAAAAATCCCGCGGGTGATTAAGGTAGGGGATATTGCTGATGTGAACGTCCAGGAGAGGAAGGTAACACTCTCGATTGGGGATGAGACCTACCTTGCACCGCTCCTGAAGATACTCTGGGCAGAGTACGGTGGAGACAAGGTGGTACAGCCTGACAGGTTCACGGTTATCCTCAATATAGAGGGGGCAGATGGTCGCCAGATTGAGGAGATACCCGTCATCGATCCAAGCGAAGCGCTCTACAAGGACCTGATCTACGCCTTGCTGGTTATCCAGCCCGAAGGGTTCAAGGTACGGCGGCAATACTATGGCAAAGAGAAGTTTTACCTCGTGGCAAGCGAGAATACCCTCCCTGAAAACTTCGAGGAGCTGGTGAAGGAAAAATTTGCACTGATGGGGGAGACCCTGTGAACCTTGTGCCGGTAACCTACAAAGGGGGGATCTACCGCCATGACGAGATCATGGACCTGATCGAAGACCTTGGTGGATACATCATCCAGAAACATGTCCTTGCCCAGGAAGTAGTCCTTCAGGCACTTGTTCCACGGGAAGATATCGAACTCATCGCACGGATAGGAAAGCCGCTTACCGGGGAGATCACCCCTTCACCGCTTGTTGGGACCGAAATCGCAGTAGTCACGATGAGCCTCGAGATCCATCACCTCCCCCACGCCTCCTGTGATGTCGCTGAATATGTGCGGCGGATGGGTGCAAAGACCAACATGGTCGGGCTTGCACGAGGCTTCGGGAAAAGGATTGCACAACTGAACGATGAGGAGCGGGACGTCATCAATGAGCATGACCTTGCTGTCTACCTCCTTGGTGACTTCGAGACATGTATTGAACATAAGTTCCCCGTCCTCCGGAGAGGTATCCATGTACCCATCATAGTGCTCGGCGGACCGTCCACCGAGACACTGATGAGGATCATCGATCCGCCTGTAGATGGATATGTCGGGAATGTCGGCCGTTTCATGCACAGGACGAAGGAATCAGAGGAACTCGAGATGCTCGATCAGGTCGTGACCGAGATCACACGAGTACTCGACAAGAAGAGGGAAGCGATTGCCAAGGATCCGCCATCAGTGTCACCCGCCCGACTGATGGACATCATCAGCAGTCAGGTCGATGAGATCCATGAAGTCCTCTCACCAACTCCCATCACTGTGCAGATGACAGGTCTTCGGGTGAAATTGCCGTATGATCGATTCGCCCCCCTGTTGAAAGAGATCGTTATTGAAGAAGGGATCACAATCAGCGAGGTTGCAGAGATTCTCCCCTCAAGGATGCGTGACTATATTCTACTACGGATAAAGCCATTCTCTGAAACAAATATCATGGTCTGATTGTGGGTATTGAGAGGGAGTTCCTACCTCATCCTTCTCTGGTAGATCAGGATTAGGTTGATTTTTTTCAGTCTGATTGACTATTTTCACCAGAGGGCTTGTGAAAAAACTCTGAAAATATGCCATTTTCGCAGTTCCACAACCGATTTTAAAAAAATGAAATCCCATTTAAAATCTACAAAGAATGAGAAATTTGATGTATCACACGCAACCGCATTGTGGGGGACACCGCAGCAGCGGGGGATAAGGCCGAAGGCGCAACCCCCCTGGAGGGATATGATAGACGTGAGATCCTTTATGAGGGCAAAAAATGATGGATGAAATGCCACCAGGTCCTCCTCCAATCAACTTCGGAATACTCCATTGAGATTTCACGAAAATACCGACAGAAGATCCTCCTTCCTCCCTGATTGACCGAGTAAAAAAATGAAAGGGTCTATTGTGCCATGACCCCGGCAATCTTGAAATACTGGTAGTTGGTTGCCGGAACAGGATCCGCCTGGAAATGCCAGGTCTGGCCTGCGCCGAAATACTCTACATGGGCATGAGCATTTCCGAGCAGGTTCCCACTAGTATCGTAGAGATTGAAAGTAACCTGGAGATAAGAGAGGGAACCTGGCCCTTCATTCTTCATCCTGCCGTAAATGATGATATTTCCTGATGCATCCTTCCGGGAGTTTGATTCAATCACAGTGAGACGGTGCTCAGGAGGTGTTGAATACGGCACATAGCCGTATGATCGTTCGATATACCCGGACGTTGCCAGTTCAGCGGGTCCGTTGCGCAAGGTCTGGGCAGAGGTCTGTTCAGCTGATACCGTCGGAGTGGGGGTAGGCATTACTGTCAGCTGTTCACCAGGAATTTCTGAGGGGCCGGGTTCAAACGGCCCAACACAGCCCGCAAAAAGAAGAAGCGCTACCACGAGCAGAATTCCGGGCACGATCTTCCATGTACTACGGGGGAGAGGGATGATGGAATTACTCATGGATTCCCTGTGGATTTTTCAGGGATAAGTACCTTTTGAGGGAGAGATCTTCACCGGAACCACAACAACTGTCAGGGGAATCCTGACGGTGTGGTTCTGATCCCTCAGCTGCCTGAAGCATCAGAAGGACTATCCACCCCCCAAAACCATTTACCCGGGAAAAGGTGGAATCACATCATCCGGTGCGCTGCTCCCGATAATCTCATCCAGAATTGTAAAAACCGGAACAAGGAGATCGGGAATCGCTGTATCTTCCGTTGTGACGGTCTTTCCCCCAAAGGTAAGGGAGTACCTGAAGTAATCAGCACCGTTCTGCGTTGCGGGATATTGTTCGTTTAATAGTGCGAAATCTGTTGTATCCAGCAAAATTTCAAGTTCGGACAGTGTTCCCGGATCGATCGTTATGGTTCGTTCAGACTCCTTGCGTTGTACCGATGCGGTTCCATTGGAATAAATTGTCAGGTGATCATCGAATCCGGCAAATCCTCCTGTACGGGAATATTCGATAAAGGATCCCGATTCCTGAGACAGATCCTGCTTTTCTGCTGAAAAGACCAGGAGCTCCCGGCCCATTCCATCGAGGAGATGAAGATGTCCCGCACTGAAAGAGAATGCAGCCGCCATACCGAGGAGATCAAAATAAGCGCTCTCCTGCTCCATGCAGCCCTCGGGTATTGAGCAGTACATTTTTGTGGATCCGATTGGTCCTACTGCAATCGTAGCCCCCGTCAGATTATACGATCCAAAGTAATGATTACACCCTGAAGTTCCTGTTATCGTCCCATCATCACCGAATTCAGCTGAGATGCTTGTTCCCGGTAAAACCGGCCGGAGGGATTCTCCATCGCTATACGAGTTAAGGTACCAGAAGCCGGTTATCGTTCCGAAGGGCTGGTCAACAGGGGCAATAGATGCAAGCTGCACAGGAATCCCCCACATTGCACAGGTGGCGGCATCCCGCTCTTCGTACGCGGTAAATACTACCCGCATGCCATCAATCCGATACTCTTCAGGGAGGTTCAGGGGAAGGTAGTGATCCCCTGCATCGGTTACTATCCCGAAAAATCCCCCCTCAAGATCGACAAAGGTGACCGTTCCCGATGAAGTAAACGTGTCCCCAGTCTTATCGATGCTGATCAGGTGGAGCCGGGTCCCCCACATCAATACCCCCTGGGATGATTCAGTGGCAATACCTCTGAAGGTAACACGAATCCCGTCAACTGCCAGAGACCGGGGGAGGTTATCCGGCAGGTACTGATCACCTGCTCCCGTGACAATCCCAAAGAATCCCTCTCCTTCCAGGCTGATGAGTCGGATGATACCTTCCCCCGTTATCCAAGTGGGTACCGGTTGCATCCTGCCCGCATAACTGGTGTGGTTCATACGGTCATGCACAGCAGAGGTCATGTTGAATCTCCGATCTGGCAGGTGAGATCTCCAGAGAGTTCCGCGGTCAGGATCTGAGGGCATCCTTGCATTTTCACCATCGGAGTCTATTGAGCGAAGGGCTGGCTTCTGCATAGAAAATCCGTTTGGTACTGATTCTGAGCTTGGGAACGCTCCGCAGGTTCCTGTATTCCCTGGTAAAGGCTGCTTATACCAGATTCCTGATACTGGCGCAATACCACCATTCTGCCTGTTCTCCAAGGTGGGAGCAGCAGTTCCTGGTGAAAAAATCGATGCCAGGACCACCCCCATCAGCATTACCGACAAGAATCTGAAGAAATATTTCCTGTCTGTCATATGTTCACCTCATTATTCTCCATTGCTGGATTATCTGGATACTGGAACATATTTTGTTAAATACTTCCTCTAAAGTGCGAATAGTTTCGCAGTATCCGGCCGGCTCCCGCTTCCCCATTCTTAATGTCGGACAGAAGCGATAGGATCTATCACATGTCTGACCTGTCTGACTTTGAGGCTACCCTGAAACATATCATAGAGCTGGGTGGAGAAGAGACCGCTACGAAATGGATGGAGAACATCGAGGCTGAGTATGGTCGTGCCCCACTCATCTTCAAGAGAATGGCTGAGCGCCCAGAGGTCCTCATCTCGCACCTGCTCTATAAAAGTACGGTGACAGGAACCAGTGCTCTGGAGCCAAAGTACGTGGAGCTGATCAGTATGGCAGTCGGAGCTGCCCTCAAGTGCCAGCATTGCACCAGTTACCACTTACAGGCTGCCGCGAAGAAAGGAGCAACGAGAGAGGAGATTCTCGAGGTTATCCTCATTGCCGGGCTTATCTCCAATTCATCCGTCCTTGCAAATGCCTACCGGATTTTTGATGAGAAGATGGCAAAATGCATCCCCTGCGAGAGTACCGGGGTAGCGCCATAATATCGGTATCTGTCATCGGATTATGCCATTTTTCCCCTCTTATTCCTCTTTCGATGATGCCCTGGTAAACCTGGAATAAGACGGTCTGGTCCATCGCCCATGAGATCAGCTCTCCCTGCCACAGAAAGACCCTCCCGGACCAGTTCATGGTTGGCCTTATCTCGATACTGGAGCAGAGCCCGCTGGATACGTTTCTCCCGGTCCTTTGGCACATGCACCGGCTCAAGGGTGCAGGGGTCAAGGCCGGTATAATACATACAGGTGGAAACGGTCATAGGAGTGGGAGTAAAATCCTGCACCTGTTCAGTGTAAAGGTGATTGTCACGGATGTACTCGGCAAGTTCTATCATGTCCGCAATGGTGCAGCCCGGATGCCCTGACATGAAATAGGGGACCAGGTACTGCTTTTTCTTCTTTCCCTGCTGTTGCTCTTCGAACCTCTGCCGGAATGAATCGAAATCCTCCCGGCCGGGTTTTCCCATCAGTTTTGTAACATGCGGGGAGATATGCTCAGGCGCAACCTTGAGATGGCCTGAGACATGCCAGGTGCAGAGCGCTCCGAGATACCCTGCTTCATCGGTTCCAATCAGATCATACCGTATCCCGGAGCTGACAAAGACTCGTTTCACCCCCTGAATCTGCCGCAGAGTCTCCAGCAGGGTGACCTGGGGTTCATGAGAGGTGGCAAGGTTCGGACAGTCAGGACGGCAGACGCGATCCGGGCAGGTACCCCGGCTTTCCCAATGGTTGCAGAACATCCCGTACATGTTTGCTGTCGGCCCGCCAACATCCTGGACAATTCCCCTGAACTCCGGATGTGTTGTCAATCTCCTGACTTCCCGGGCGATCGATGAGACACTCCTGCTCTGGATGATACATCCCTGGTGGTGGGAGATCGCACAGAACGAACAGTTCCCAAAACAGCCCCGGTGACTCACGATGGAAAACCTGACCGGTTCGAGGGCAGGGATGGGTTCTCGGTAATGAGGATGAGCGCTCCTGGAAAAGGGGAGTTCGTACAGCCAGTCGAGTTCATCGGTCGACAAGGGGCGCGACGGAGGATTCTGAATGATTTGCACTTTCGGATGTGCCTGGATTACCCTTCTTCCCCGATATGGGTCCTGTTCGGCATGAATCATGCCAAATGCGCGGGCGTACGCACGCTTATCTGAAGAGACATCGCTGAACGAAGGAACAATGACCGGATCATGAAAAGAATCGTCCGGGGGGGAATGAATTCCCTTTTTTATAACGGTCCCGGGAATGGTTGTAATTTCATGAATATCTTCTCCGGATGAGAGCCGGTCTGCAATCATAAAAAGAGGGAGCTCGCCCATGCCAAAGACCAGGAGATCTGCGGGTGCATCGGCTAGAAGGGATTGTCGAACACGGTCGGACCAGTAATCGTAATGTGCAAAACGCCTCAGACTGGCTTCTATTCCCCCGATGACCAGGGGGGTCTCCGGAAAGAGGCTGTGAAGCCGGTCTGCATACACGAGTGAAGGCCGGTCAGGACGGCGGCGCCTCCCTCCCGGGGAGTATGCATCGGTGGAACGAAGGCGTTTCCGTGCGGTGTAGTGGCTCACCATCGAGTCGATGTTCCCGGCAGAGATGGCAAAGAAAAGGCGTGGTGTTCCAAGCTTGAGAAAGTCACGAGGCTGCTGCCAGTCCGGCTGGGCGATGATCCCGACCGAGAAGCCCTTTTCCCAGAGGGCACGCGAGAGAAGGGCGGTCGCAAACGAGGGGTGGTCAACGTATGCATCCCCCGATACAAAAATGATATCAAAGGTGTCGATACCAAGCCTCCCTGCCTCGCCCATCGACAGGGGGATGAAGTCCGGCTGATCAGTCTTGCAACGAATCACTTGCCAGGATCTCCGAAAAAGGGAAGTTCCATCCCTGTCACCCTATCCCTCTTCCGGCTGACTGTACTTCCCAGTATCTCAATGATCAACACCTCAACAATGATATACACCGTAGCCTGTTCCCGGAGGCACCCGGTCATTACCTCCCGGTTCTTTCCGACCGATGCATGGTAATGAAGATGGGCTCGCTCCGGTCCTGGTGTTATCGAGGCGTACCCAAACACCTCCCAGCCATTCTGATAGGTCTCGAATGAAGGATCGGGGGGGAGGACCAGTTCTTTTGGCCCGGTGACAATTCTCCCTCCTTTTAAAGCACCGATGAACTGGGCAAAACCGCACCGGATCTCCTTCTCCCTGACAAACACCTGGAGGGTGTCAAGAAGATCCTCCCCATCGTCTATTCGGACCTGAAACACCCTGCCCAGCTCCCCTTCAGTATACTGCATGATAGCTCCCCATAAGGTACCTGTACAGTGCCCTGCCGGAATAAACATGTCATTCATGGAGGTCGGGTACCAGTATGCTCTGCCAACGGATATACCCAAATCCGCCAACAGAATAGCGGGGCAAAGGGAACCGCACCTGTTACCTCCCCCCGACGCCACCACCCCCAAAGCCTCCTCCGCCGCCAAAACTGCCGCCGCCAAAACCACCGGAACTCCCCCCACCACCTCTTGAGGGGGGTGAAAAGTAAAGGACTGGGAGAAATGCACTCCTTGCCCCGGTAGCTGGCGCTATCGTTTCTGGGATCGAAATATTCAGCTCTTTCATTGCTTTCTCGACACGGTCCCCGACACCAAGAGCCGTTCCATATACCAGCCATGTCCCCCACATAGAGATATCAGCAGGAGCGTATTTTCTGAGCATTGCGAGATCCGATAAAAATTTTGCAAACGCATCCCATTCGAGCTTTTCCTTGTAGGAATCACCCTTCCAGTACCCGAAAAGGGTCGATGGAAATGCCAGTGCCACCCCGGACTGGACAATGACCGACCCAAAAAGGATGATCGCAGGGATGATCAGGTAGGCAAGGATTCCTGCAATAAGGATCAGTATAAATGACAGGACACAGAAGACGATCCCTGCAAAGAGGGCGGGGAAGATGTGCTCTCTCCCGTCCACGACATAATGTGAGATCAAGGATGGATCCGATCGCCTTACGAGAGCTGCCAGATTCTTCTGGTATTTCAGCATCTTTCGTTCGGCTGCCTGGTCGCTCTTTGCCTTCGATGCCAGGATCTCGAGATTCGCCGAGTTCACGATGCCATCCGATGCGATCTCCCCAAGAAACGTCAGGACGCTCTGTTCGTAAGGATCTTCTGACTCTTTTGCGTGTAAGGATACCCGGACGTTCCCCCAGCCGTCCTCTATTATCGTGATCATTTTTTTCCTGTGCATATCGATGAGGGTCGCATAATAGCCATCCTCGTCGAAAACCGTGGCATCGCCTTTGAAGAGGAGATTCACTTCCCATGGCTTCATGGTGGGATTGGGGATGGTACTCAGGTATTCCGGGACGGTGAACTCCTGCTCCCTCCCGTATCGATAGTATACATAAAGGAGGAAGAAGGGTGTGATGATTGCTCCCGCAAATCCGAGAATGAGGAGGAGTTTTGCTAAGAGGATGGGAAGGATGGCATACCAGGGATTGGCATCCGCGGTTCTCTCTACAACATCCTCGGTGAACACAGGGAATCCCGGGATCGATTCGAGCGCGTCCATCGAAAGGAGCATCTCGACTCCTATCACTTCATCCGCAGGAACGCTTCCGGATATAACGATCCACGCTCCATCCTCCCTGACCGTGAGAGAGGGGGGATGGGGGTATACGCTCTCGACCAGGTCAGACGGAACCCGGATGGTGACCTCACGGAAGGAGATGTGCTGATCGCCAACCAGTTTGAGGTTGAGATGGGCAGATGACGTATCATATTCCAGGGGCGGGTGAAGCAAGTAGCTGTAGTTCACCTCATAGATGCCCGTAGAGAAATAGGAAGGTTCGAAGATGCCCACTTCGTTTCTTTCGGCAAGGTATCCGATAAATTCGGTATACCCCTCGAAATCCCCGTTGTAAATACTGACCATGCCGTCGTATTCTTTGACGTATCCGATTGCTGGAGGCGGGACCTCCATCCCTTTCAGCTCAATGAAAGGAACATTGAGTGGTCCGAGAGCGAGCGGATCATCCCAGTAACGGTAGAGCATCCGGTACTGTCCGGGAGCCTCCACTTCATAGAGGTAGGTCTCGTTGAAAGTGCCATCACGGTACAGCGTAGCCTGGTAATCGGCAATGACCAGATCGCCTTCAGTCACCATCGGGACGGCCAGGGCAAGGATACAGGCTCCTACCACAATGCCGAATGCGACCGCAATGAGGATTGCAATCTGTCGTTTCTCGTCCAAAGGGATTCCTCGCTCTCTAGAACTCGATCTTTGGCGGGGTCGCTATTGCCTCTTCAAACTCGAGGTAGGCGAGTTTTCCGAGACCGAGGATGCGTGCGATGAAGTTGGAGGGGATGACATCCACCAGGGTATTGTACTGCTGCGAGATGTTGTTGTAGGTGTATCGCTGCCGCGCTATCTCCTCTTCCACCTCCCGTACTGCGTCCATCAGGTTCATCACGGTCGTGCTGGTCTTGAGATCCGGATAATTCTCAGCTACAGCAAAGAGCCTCCCGAGAACGGATCGCGACTCGCGTTCGATCTCGTTGAGATCACCTGGACCTGCACTCCCGACCCGCGCCCGCATGGCAGTGACCTTTTCAAAGACCTCCCGTTCAAACTGTGCATAGCTCTTCACCGAGCCCAGCAGCTGCTCGATCATATCCAGCCGTTTCTTCATCGCAACCCTGATCTGGCCAAGCGTGGCCTCCGACGAATTTTTCAGGCTGAAAAACCGGTTGTAAATCCCGATAAAGTAGAGGACAAAACCGATCAGGAGGACGAGAATCAGCCCTCCGATGATCCATGGAGTGAGACTTTCCCATGCCATTCTATCGATTATAGAGATGAGCAATCAGTGTTTAAAGTATTGTGTGGAAAAAGGGACCATGGCGTTATTCAAGGACGATCGTCCCTGCTACCCGTAGTTTTCCTCCCTCCAGGTAGTGCAGGATCACACGTGCCCCCGGCCGGTAGACAAGCTCGGACTCCGTACGCAGCGTGATAACTGGTTTTTTCCAGTCGCCCGAATTGTCTACAAATGCGATCCTTGCAGGGATGAACTGCATCCAAAGTCCGGCATGGAGCACCATCCCCTCTTTGAGCGGTGAAGGCCAGTATCTGACAAGGTTTGCCCTGCCGTTGATCAGAGAAGAAGAGGTGATATCAGTGCTTGCAGAAAGGACATATCCGCGGTCCAGATCCTCTGTCTCTATCCCTTTTAAGGCAAGACCGACCCGATCACCAGGGATCGCATATTCCGCATCATCATCATGCTTCTGGATGGAACGGACGAGGGCGGTCTTTTTTGTCGGGTGAACCCTAAGTGTTTCATGGCGGCAGATACGCCCGCCGATTACCTCCCCAAGGACAACCACTCCGATACCTTTCACATTGAAGAAGTGATCGACCGGGACTGCTCCATGGTCCCTGATCTGATCAGGTTCTTTCACTGCTTCGATTTCGGCAATGAGTTCTTCCCGTATCCTCATCCGGTCATCAGGCAACAGGCGGTAGTGTTCGACAACAGTTCCTTGGATCAGCGGAGCAATCTGTTCGGGCGTAATATAATTCCGGAGGACAAGGATACCTTTCCGTATGCCCGCACAATCCAGCATGATCAGACATTCTCCAAATGCAGCATTGATCTCGTCAACGACAAGGATTGCCCGTGCGGCCATGCTGACCGAGAAGAAGAGGGAGGCGAGCCGTTCCGGATATCGTGCTGGTTCGAGAAACGTGATAGTGTTGTCGCCTTTTTTCAGGTTGTAAAAAGTGATGTCGGAACTGGTTCCTTTCTTTCCGAGGTCTTGGGCATACCCTTCCGGACCAATAACCGCTACCGTGAGATTGGACATCTCCTAACTTATCTGACCGCTCATAATATCAGCATTTATGTGCAGCCTGAAATCCTCCCGGAAAAAGAAGCGCAGCTACCAACCCTTCCTCCGAATGAACAACGGTTGAGGAATGCTCGAGCATGAGGTTCACATCCTCATGGTACCCAGCTTTACGAAAATCGGTCCGGAGTGAGATAACGGGGATCCCTTTCGAAAATGCATACCCTATCTCCCACGCGGTACCAGAATCTGCATCCGGTCCGTCAATGATCGCGACCACAACATCGGAGCTGTCAAGAGCGGCAAGATTCTGCCCGAATATGGCCTTGTGTGCATCCCTCTCCCTTTTATGTGAATCATCCCCTGAATCCTGCGGGAGGTAGACTTCATAACAATTCCTACGGAGCAGATCTGCAAGCTGAATGTTATACCTCCGTTCTGCCAAAGAGAACAACGGGGCTGCAAGATATACACGGTACCGGGAAAAATCTGATACGTCTATTGCAGGGAGATCGGGGAACCGGGAGAGAAATGCACCCCTCTCCCGTCTCCTGGCATCAGGGGATCCGCGGGGGCCGTACCAGGTCGTATTCACCCCACATGCTGGAGAGGAGTTGACCCCCACGATGCAGAGGGGAGGGCCTCGTTTCGATATAATTTCCCTGACCTTCTCTTCGAGCAAATCAAGAAGATCAGCAAATTCTTTTGTATCCAGACGGTCAAGAAACACCCCTGGTTCACGTTCATAGCCGAGATAGAGAGTCTCAGGGCAGGGGAGGGGTACTACCTCAATACCATACTGATAACATCTTTGGATGGCACGGGAGAACCATTCCAGGTCCTTGTCTCGGGTGATCCCTTTCGCACGCAGTTGTGGGTGAAGAATGCAAGGAGAGACCATTACGTACATTGATACCATGTGGGGATGGAAAGATGATAGATGATCCCACTCTACGCCTTCCGGGACAACAGCTGCGATCCAAAAAAATGCACCGTGAAACGGCTGGAACGTTCAGGCCTGGTACGGGTACTCTCCAAAATCTCACACATACCGAGAAACACCATCCTTCTTGATCCCACTGCACCCCAGGCACTTTCACCTGCTGATCGTCCCGCCCGATCGCTGACTGCTCTTGATTGTTCATGGGAAGTGCTCGATACAGGCGCGGTCAGTTCCTGGAGAAAGAGGCGTGCCCTCCCGTTCCTCGTGGCAGCAAACCCGGTAAATTTCGGAAGGCCGTACCGTCTCACTTCGGTCGAGGCATTTGGAGCCGCCCTTTTCATCCTCGGGGAGCGCGAGCAGGCCAGGGTGGTACTTGAAAGCCAGAACTGGGGGCCTCGTTTTCTCGAACTGAATGAAGAACCGCTCTCGTTGTATGCAAGGGCGGGTGACAGTACCGAGATAATCGCGATACAGAAGATGTTTCTTTAATCCTCTTCCAACCGGCAATCGTATCGCACCTCTCAACCGGGTTCACTTCTTATGATACCCAGAATGTGTATACAATAATTTCCGGAAAAAACCTGATCATAGTCAGGTAAGATAGGAGTAGCACCTAGAATTATTCGGACTTACCATTTGCACTCGGGGCTGAAATGGTAGTATTGCATGTTATCAGGCATAGGATAGCGGAGTCTCTTGCTGCAGGATGAGAATTTTTCCATCTGTTCCCTGAAGTCCGACCGTTCGCACCTTTACCGGGAGTACCTTGTGCGTGGTAAGGGGCATAAGGTGAACGAGGAGATTGTTGTTCTCCGGTATGGCATCATATTCCCCAAGGATCTGCTGTTCGAAGCCAGGGAAAAAGATCGATACATGAGCCCCGAGGACAAACTCCCGCTCACCTTCAACGATTTTGATAAAATTTTCATTTGCCCACCGGACGATGCCTGATGAATCGAGAACAAGAATTGCTTCATCAACGAGATTGAGGATGGACTCAAGTTCCTCTCTTGCTATCGATTTTTCCTGCATATTATTCCCTTCACCCAGGAATGGCATCGTATCGATCGGCTCCCTCGTTTCGGCATTTTTAAGGGACTCGCGGGCACGTTTCCATGCCGAGATGTCCCGGATCGATTCAATTGCGCCTATACGGTGCCCTTCGTTATCGACAAGCGCTGATGCTTTGCCCCAGAGAAATGATCCCTTTCCTCCATTTATATTAGGGATAAAAGCCTCAACATAGATGCTATCACCGAATCTCCGGACCGAGGGGTAATTTCGTGCAATCTCATGGGGTGGCAGATCCAGAAGGTCGACAAGGACCGGGCGTGATCCTTTCAAAAATGAGAATGCTTTCTGGAAATCCTCTCGGCCTAGCACTTCCTCTCGTTTTACTCCTGAAAGCAGCTCGAGTGCTCGGTTCCATGCAATGATCCGGTGATTCCGGTCGATGATGAAGGTAGGATCAGGCATAAATTCGATTGTCTCCTCGAGCTTCTGCCGGGAACTCCTGAGGGCAGTTTCTGCCTCTTTATGGTCAGTAATATTGACGAAGGAAGCGAGCATGTACAGGAGAATCCCTTCTCCATTTACCGTTGTCCGGATCGATCCCTCAAGATACATCATGCTTCCATCCTTCTTTCTCACCACCATCTCACCTTTCCATCTCCCTTCATCTGACAGGGACCTCTCTACCTCATCGAGAGGTGGAGAGACCGCTTCGAATTGAGCGAAAATATCCCGTGGCTGCTTGCCCCGTATTTCATTCATGGGGAAGCCGAATTCTTCGATGAACGAATCATTCGCATAGATTAACCGCTGGTTTGCATCAAAGATTGCTATCGGGTTGATGGTGGTCGCAATCGCGGTATTCTTGAGCTGAATTTCTTCCTGTGCTTTTTTAAGGTCGGTCACATCTGCGAACGATGCCATCATGCAGAACGGGATCCCCAAGGTGTCTTTTACCAGCCAGGCAGACAGGAACGCATAAAAAGGGGTACCGTCTCTTCTTCGGGGGGTAACCTCTCCAGACCAACTCCCTTTCATCATGAGAGAATCAATAACAGTGGTGATTATGGCTGCCTCTTGTGGATCACCATGGGAAAATGCTTGAATCGGATGTCCAATAACTTCTGCATCATTCTGATAACCGAACATACTTTGATATGCCTTGTTGGCGTAGGTGACTATTCCGTTAAGGTTGGCTAATGCAATGCCATTCACTGATGTGCTCAGTGCAAGGTCTTTTACCAGCAGCGCTTCTTCTGCTTTCTTCCTCTCGGTTATATCCCTCCCGACTCCCTGATATTCGATCAGAGTTCCCTCGGTATCGAATATGGAACGGTTCGTCCATTGGAGCCACCGCTGCGTTCCGTCCGGAAATAAGACCCGGTTTTCCACGGTATCAACAGGCTTCTTGATCGAGAGTCCCGCGATGCAGGTAATGACCCGTGCTCTGTCATCAGGATGAATAAATTCAAGAAATTTTTTCCCGTTAAAATCCTCATTTGTGATCCCATAATACTGTAATGCTGCCTTGTTTACAAACAATATCCTGAGATCCTTGTCGAAACGCCCAACCAGTTCGGTCTGGTCCTCAACGATAGCCCGGAACTTTGCTTCACTCAGTTTAAGGCGGTCCTCAAACTGCTTTTTTTCAGTAATGTCCTCAAAAATTAGCGTTGATCCCCTGGTCGCATCATCAAAAACACTCGGAACCGCTTTTATCCGGAGATAGCAGGTCTGGCCGTCCCTGGCATATGACGTCTCTGTTATTATTTCTCCTGAATCAAACGCATCCCTTGCGAGATCTTCGATCTTTGCAGATCCAAGGCTGTTTACGGGGCAGGAACCGATAGGGCTACCAATGGTGTCTTCTTTTTTTAATCCAAAAAAAGAGAGGAAATTTTCATTGGTCTCAACGACTTTGAATTCACTGTCCAGGACAAGGATGAGTTCGTTAGCGAACTTCAGCATCGATGATATTGGCACCCTGTGGGAGAGATAGTATACCTTCGCATTCCCATACATCCTCATCTCCACCTGTCCGGTGATAAGGAGGATCTCCAGGTATTTTGCCACCGAATTTCGGTTTATCTTCAGATTATGAGAAATATCTGATATCGTGAGGCCTTTAGGCCTGGCCTTGAGCAATTTTTTAATCCGGGTGATCTTCTCCTGGTCGAGGATCATGGCAATCGATCATGTCATTTCGGGCAAATTAAAGATTTGCAAGGCACTTGTTTTTACACCGTGTGCATTTCAATCAAAACCTTCAAGCACTCCAAGGGAGGTATACATCATAGGGGTGGATTGAACCTTATTCGCTTTGCGATCTTTGAAAGGGGGCTGAAGGGGATATGACAACGCCTAGGAAGAAGCGATCGTTTTCGTTTTACCTGCTTGTATTCTTACTTATCATTATCTCAGTCATCGTTGCGGTAATCACCATCGGCGACCTAGTTTTGGTGAACGAAAATTTCCAGGATCATGCAGAACTGCTAAGAAATGAGACCGAGCAGAATCTGATTGAATCTGTTGCAACCATTGACAATGGCCTTAAGCTCTTTGATAATACCCTGAACAAAAGAATGGAGCAGGGCTTTGTCATTTTTCACCGTGGATATCGTGAAGCGGGGGGTGATCCATCACGGATGAATCTCGCCCACCTTAAAAAGGAGATGGGGGGCGAGATGGATCTGTATATCATCAATGGATCGGGAGTGGTGGAATACACCACCTATACCCCTGAACTTGGCCTGAACTTCAAGGAAATGATCCCCTATTTCTATGAATACCTGATGGAGATCAAGGCAAAACCTGGTTTCTATCCCGATCGGGTTGTTCAGGAGAGTGCCACAGGAAATTTGAAAAAATTTGCCTATTCCCCTACTGAAGATCACGAATATATCCTCGAGCTCGGCTTGTCAGCTGAATCGTTCAAATCAGAGAGGAATACCCTCAAGTACACTGATATGATCGAGTCAGTCCGTCAAAGGAGCCCCTATATCAGCGATCTCAGGATATTCACTACGGCAAAACGGCAGGTAGGAAACAAGTCCTTCAAGCCCGACGCAGAAATGAATGCGATCCTTGACCAGGTTCTGGCCACACGTCAGGGTCTTGTCATCCCTGACAATGATCCCCGTTTGACAACAAAATACCTCTTCATCGACCTCAAGGATGAGGACTACGCTGCCGACATGAGTCTTATCGTTGAGATTATCTATGATGATGCACTGATTTTCCAGTCTCAACAACAGTTGATCACTTTTCATCTCCTTGTTGCAGGATTTGGCCTTATACTAGGGATTATCGGTGCCTTCAGCCTCTCCCGGTACCTTACCCGACCGATCGCTCAGATAGCAGCTGATACCGATATCATTGCCCATGGAGACCTCGACCACCGGATAGCATCAACGAAAGGAAGTGAATTTGGCATCCTTGAGAGGAGCATCAACGCGCTGGTACTATCCCTCAAAGGGATGATCCAGCAGCTGAAGCACAGCGAGAGCAAATTGCGCGAATCTGAAGAGCGATACAGGGGTGTTGTTGAGAGCCAGTCAGAGTTCATCACGAGATTCCGTCCTGATGGAACTATCACATTTGCAAATGAGGCGTATTGCCGTTATTTTGGCCTCCCGGATTGTGATATCACGGGAAAAAAATTCATCCCCGCCATTCCTGATGAAGAGAGAAAGAGACTTGACGAGGGATTCCGTAACCTCACTCCGGAGAATCCCGAACTTTCGATAGAACACAGGATCATCCTGGCGAACGGAGAGTCCCGGTGGCAGCAGTGGAATGACCGCGCAATATTCAGCCCGGAAGGGAATGTTATTGAGTACCAGTCCATTGGCAGAGATATCACTGAACAGCGGCAGATTGAAAAGGATCTGATAGAAAGTGAGAGGAGATTCCGTGATCTTGCAACGCTCCTCCCCCAGGTGATATTTGAGGTTGATCTAAACGGCAGAATAACCTATGTGAACGAATCTGCATATCAGATTTTTGGCTATAATCCCGGCGAACTGGAAAAAGGGATAACTATTTTTCAGATTATTGTCCCTGAAGAGCATGAACAGGCGCTTAGAAATCTGGAAGAATCCATTGAAGGGAAAAAGACGGAAGGCGCGGAATATAACATGGTCAGAAAAGACGGATCGAATCTGAACGCCATGGTATACTCATCGCCGATCATGAGCGATGGGGCCGTTGCCGGAATCCGTGGCATTCTCGTTGATATCACCCAGCTCAAAAAAGTAGAGGACGATATCAGGAGGCTCAACGAAGAGCTTGAGATGCGGGTGACAGAACGGACACGCGATCTGGAGATGGCTAACCGTGAGCTCGATTCATTCTCTTATTCGGTATCTCACGATCTTCGTGCTCCATTAAGGGCAATCGATGGATTTTCAATGATCCTGCTCCAGGAATACGGTAAGAATCTCCCCAAAGAGATTGTTTCGTATCTGGAGAAGATAAGGGAAAATACCGGGCGTATGGGTGTTCTCATTGATGACCTCCTGAATTTTTCCCGCATGAGCAGGCTTCCCCTCAACCGGTTTTTGGTGGATCCCTCCTCCATTGTGAGGGAAGCATACGAAGAATTCAGGCTGGAGACGACGGGGAGACAGATTGATCTGATGATAAAAGAGATGCCAACATGCTCGGCTGATCCAGCGCTCCTGAACCACGTCTATACGAATCTTCTCTCCAATTCCCTCAAATTCACCAGGGGGCGCGATGTTGCCCGGATAGAGGTCGGGTCATACGTAAAAGACAAGACTACCGTCTACTATGTGAAGGACAACGGGATCGGATTCGATATGAAGTATGCCAATAAACTGTTCGGAGTCTTCCAGAGAATTCATGATGATCCCTCAATAGAGGGAACCGGAGTGGGACTTGCGATAGTCGAACGGATAATTCACCGTCACGGGGGTCGTGTCTGGGCCGAGTCAGTCCAGGGAGAGGGCACAACCTTTTTCTTTACGCTGGGCTAGTATCAAACATGAACTCGGGCACGACCGGTGCAGAGATACTCCTCGTGGAAGACAATCCCAACGATGTCGAGCTGATCCTTCACGTTTTTCAGTGGTGCAATCTTGGAGACAGGATCCATGTTGCCTGGAATGGTGAAGAGGCACTGGATTACCTCTTTGGCACTGGAACTTACGAAGGCAAATCCATCGGCCGGCCGAAAGTCATACTGCTTGATCTGAAACTACCCAAAGTGGATGGTCTGGAAGTACTCCGGAAAATTAAGAATGAACCCGCAACCCATTCGATACCCGTTGTCATTTTTACCTCCTCCCGTGAAGAGCGTGATATTGTCGAGAGCTATGCACTCGGAGTAAACAGCTATATCGTCAAGCCGGTCCAGTTTGATCAGTTCGCAAACGTTATCCGGGATCTCGGCCTCTACTGGCAGCAAATTAATCAGCCGCCGGTTGAAAACAGCAAGGGAAATAACATCAGGAATCCCAGCGGATGAACAGGCCAGAATTGTGCCGGACGGGGTATTTTCCCTTCCTTTCCTTTTTGAATCGATATGCCTCCAAAGATTCCAAACGACTTTCTCGATGAATTCTCTAGGATTTTTCCGTTTCCTTTTTCTTTCATATGATGATGTTGCGCATATTCACCCTGATCATATCTTTTCCCTGAGGGGGTTTTCCATCCCACCCACTGGCCCTAAACCCCAACATTTAATTGCTACTCCTCCGACATCCCTCCCATATGATCAATGTAGCCATCAACGGATATGGAACGATCGGAAAGCGCGTTGCCGATGCGGTTGCTGCACAGCCGGATATGAAAGTCATCGGGGTGTCGAAGACAAAACCCAGCCACGAGGCATTCGTCGCCAAATCGAGAGGCTATCCCCTCTACATTGCCGATATCGCCAAGAAGGCAGCCTTTGAGAAGGCAGGCCTGCCAGTCGCCGGGGCAGTCGAGGATATGCTAAAAGCTGCCGACATTGTGGTGGATGCCACCCCTGGGGGAATCGGGGAGAAAAACAAGCCGGTATACGAGAGACTGGGAGTTAAAGCCATCTGGCAGGGAGGAGAGGCCCATGAAGTGGCAGGATTCTCGTTCAACTCCGACTGCAACTACAAGGATGCCATTGGAAAGCAGTTCACCCGGGTAGTCTCCTGCAACACGACCGGCCTTTGCAGAATCATCAATGCCATGGACAAGGCCTATGGGGTGGAGAAGGTCCGAGCTGTGATGGTGAGAAGGGGAGGTGACCCGGCCGACATCAAGCGTGGCCCTATTGATGCAATCGTCCTGAATCCCGTGCATATCCCAAGTCACCACGGTCCTGATGTCCAGAGCGTTCTCCCGAACATCAATATCGTGACCCTGGCCATGATCGTTCCCGTGACCATGATGCACATGCATGTTGTCCAGATGGACCTCAAGAGAGAGGCCACCCGTGAGAAGGTTCTTGAGATAATCGAGAAGCATCCACGGATGGGCCTCGTCCGGAAGGCCACCGGGATTACGAGTACCGCCGAACTGAAAGAGTATGCCATGGACCTGGGGCGTCACCGCTCGGACCTCTGGGAGAATGGGATCTTCGAGGAATCGGTATCCTGCCTCGGAAACGAGTTGTACCTCTTCCAGGCTATCCACCAGGAAGCCGATGTCGT
The DNA here is from genome assembly GCA_022710385.1 of Methanoregula sp. Taxonomy (GTDB): domain Archaea; phylum Halobacteriota; class Methanomicrobia; order Methanomicrobiales; family Methanospirillaceae; genus UBA9949. Next base: position 4,849 of record JAKLGZ010000003.1, on the reverse strand, counting down.
TGTCGAGAATATCGACTGCATCCGTGCGATGACCGGGATCGAGAAAGATCCGGCAAAATCGGTGGCGATGACCAACAAGGCACTCAATTTCATTGCGATACAATAACCGGAGAGCAGTAGTACGGGTCTCCCTGTTCTTTTTTTAAATCCGGGAAGAGGTGCCGATAAAGAGGATTCAGTTTTTTTCATTTCTGATATACCCAGACCTTCCCGTCATCTTGAGAGATCCGTTATCAGGAGGGCCCCTCCCTTGCAGAAACCCGATTTACAAGCAGTGATCGTGCAGTTCTAACTCTTCTTTTAGGATTAGTCTTATTTTCACCACCAACCGTTCTCATAAATCACGTTGGAAAAAATCCGTAGTCGGAGTGTTCACATCAATGAAAAAAGTGATTCCCCATTCATCAAAGAATTATGTAGAAATTTGTGGTCTTGAGCATGTCCTATCGCATCGCAGGCATAACCATGAGGAGCGTCTCTTACGCAATGTACCTTCTTAAGAGATGTGAAATTAAGAGATGTGAAAAAACGGGTGTTGAACTGTCCCTTATCCTTCGTTTTTCATCATTCCGGGAGATCTAGAATAATAACATGATTCCTTTGAGGACTGCAAGCATAAAAGATGAAAATGCCGGAGGCATTGACCCCTGGTGCCAAGGAGCTGATGCTCTTGTTCATCCGGAGAGATCCAATATCAAGGGGGAAGATGTTCGGCGCCAATACCTATCCCTAAACATTCCGGGAGAATTTTTTATCCAAATTCTATCTATCTGTACCTGGAAGATAAGAATCCGGTTGAGAGAGAAAATCGTCAAAAATTGGTATAAACGCTGGACATTTTTTTCCTCTCATAATCATTAACACCCACCACAACCCATTCATTGTAAATGGATCCTTATTCGCTGGTGACGAGAAATGCCGTTGAAGTCGTCACAGATGACGAGCTCAGAGCTCTTCTGGTAAAGAGCAAAAAAAGGGTCTATGCCGGGTATGAACCAAGCGGTGAGATCCACCTCGGGCATCTGGTTACAGTCAACAAGCTGATTGATCTGAAGGAAGCCGGTTTCGAAGTAGTCGTCCTCCTCGCGGATCTCCATGCGTTCCTCAATAGGAAGGGAACCATGGAGCGGGTTGGCGAGCTTGCTGAGTACAACAAGCGGTGCTTCGAAGGACTTGGTCTCCGTGATGTCGAATACGTGCTCGGATCCGACCTGCAGCTCTCTCCCGATTACCAATTGATGGTGCTCAGGCTCTCCCAGCAGATCACCCTGAACCGTGCAAAACGGAGCATGGACGAGGTCGGCAGGAACATGGATGCCCCGACGGTGTCCCAGATGATCTACCCGATCATGCAGATGGTGGACATCGCTTCGCTGAACGTCGATGCCGCTGTGGGAGGGATTGACCAGCGGAAGATCCACATGCTGGCACGGGAGCACCTCGTCAGTATCGGATATCCGGCCCCGGTGTGTATCCATACCCCCATCCTCAACGGGCTCGACGGAAAGAAGATGTCCTCTTCTTCCGGCAATTACATCTCGGTAGCCGATTCAGTCGATGAGATTGAGAAGAAGTGCCAGAAAGCCTTCTGCCCCCCCGAATGCGAAGAGAATCCGATCCTGCAGATGTTCCAGTATCATATCTTCCCGCGGTCGAGCCCGGTCACTGTAAAGCGGCCTGACAAGTTTGGGGGTGACCGGGAATTTCTCCGGTTCGAAGATCTGGAGGAGGCGTACCGGAAAGGGGAGATCCACCCCCTTGACCTGAAGAAGACAGCTGGACGCTATCTAACAGAGATACTCTCCTGTGTCAGGGACTATGTATAGAGAGGGATTCGCACCGTGAGCCTTGATCGGATTGAGAGCAACTTCGATCGCGAAGTCGAACGGCTCGGGATTCGGATAAAGGACATGGACCAGCTGAAAGTCCGAGACGATGTCTTTGACGAGGTGACCCTCATGGCACTGTACAAACTGGTCCATAAAGGCTGGATTACCGCGATCGGAGGCTCGATCAGTACCGGCAAGGAGGCGAATGTCTTTCTCGGTGAGCGGGGTGACCAGGATATCGCCATCAAAATCTATCGTATCCGGACGGCGAACTTCAACGCAATGAGTGAGTACATCATCGGTGACAGGCGGTTTGCCGGCATAAAACGGACAAAAAAGGATCTCATTTTTACCTGGACCAGAAAAGAGTTTGCAAACCTGAAGAGGGCTGCCGATGCGGGACTTTCAGTACCTATGCCGTATGTATGGGACCGGAATATCCTGATCATGGGATTCCTTGGCGAGGATGAGCGTCCTTTTCCACACCTCAGGGCAGTCGAACTGGAAAACCCGGCCGGAGTTTATTATGAGGTGCTCTCATTCATGCGGGGACTCTACCAGCAGGCCGGGCTTGTCCATGCCGACCTGTCTGAGTTTAATATCCTTTACGGCGACCGCTTGTACGTAATCGATATGGGACAGTCAGTAACCCCTGATCACCCCCGGGCGAAATTTTTCCTTGCCCGGGACATTGCCAATATAAACCGGTACTTCAGGGACTTCTGCACGGTCATGGATGAAAAGGAAATTTTTTTAAAGATTACCGATGGAACGAGCGAGGGATTTCCCCCTCGGGGTTGGGAGTAAGAGAATGATACAGGAGATCAAGATCGCTGGAAACCGCGTCGGGGTGCTGATCGGAAAGAATGGCTCGGTAAAAAAGGATCTCGAAGAGAAGACCAGCACCAGCATCAGTATCGACAGCAAGGAAGGGAGTGTGAAACTGGAGGGCGAGGATGCACCCCTCCTTCTCAGGGGTATCGAGGTCGTCCAGGCAGTCAACCGCGGTTTTTCACCTGAACGGGCATTCATGCTGCTTGAGGATGAGGATCTGCTCCTGGATGTGATCGATCTGTCAGGTCTTACCGACAGCCCCCGCCAGCTGGACCGGCTCAGGGGGAGAATTATCGGCAAGGATGGCCGTTCGCGGGAGCAGATCGAGCATATGACCGAGTGCGAGATTTCGGTATTCGGCAAGACGGTAGCCATCATCGGCCTCCCTGAGCAGATCAAGATCGCGCGGAGTGCTGTTGATATGCTCCTCCAGGGACTCCCGCACGAGATGGTGTTCTCATTCCTGGAGCGGAAGCGCCGCGAGATGAAACAGGATATGATCGATTATTATTACTGATATCAATGGTGTTTCTGACCCGGATCAGACCGGAACCAGGTGGTTTTTACGCGGAGAGAGGTATATTTCCATTGGAGCTTTTCATGCGCGGCAAAGAGATGGTTAGGAAAAAGAACTAACCTGCTAGTGATATAGACTGGAATAAAAGGGGTATGGATGAACGTTGAAGATCTCCCACTCTCCAAGGACCTGATCGGGCTGTATAGGTCATCAGGAATCCATGAGCTGTATCCTCCCCAGGCACAGTGCGTGGATAGGGGGATTTTTAACGGAAAAAACCTCCTTGTAGCCATACCGACTGCCAGTGGAAAAACCTTCATCGCAGAGATTGCGATGCATTATCATTTCAAAAAAGGGGGCAAGTGTCTGTACATCGTGCCCCTGAAGGCACTTGCCTCGGAGAAATTCGAAGAGTTCAGCGGGAAGGGTGCAAAGGTCGGCATCTCCACCGGGGACTATGACCGGCGTGATGATTACCTTGGGAGGAACGATTTTATCATTGCAACGAGCGAGAAAGTCGATTCGCTGCTCCGTAATGCATCATCATGGCTGAAGGCTATCACACTGCTCGTTATTGACGAGGTCCACTTGATCGATTCCCCGGATCGGGGTCCGACACTCGAGATGGTGATCGCCAAGATGAGGCGGATGAATCCAGGAATGCAGGTGATCGCCCTTTCGGCAACGATAGGAAATCCAGGTACGCTCGCACGCTGGCTTGACGCAGACCTGGTAACCAGCTCGTGGAGACCCGTCGACCTCAGGCAGGGAGTATACTATGACGGTGCCATCCACTTCCAGACCGAAACGCGGTCTGTTCCCTCCATCTCCCGCCACGAAAGTGTCAATCTTGTTATGGATACGATTGCAGAGGGGGGTCAGTGTCTGGTATTTGTCTCATCGAGAAAGAATGCAGAGGCATTCGCAAAACAAGCGGCAAAAGCAATCCGTATCGATAGTGAGGACCTCCGGAAATACAGGCAGAGCCTCGAGAAGCTGGCTAGTACGGAACAGGAGAAAGCGCTCGCACTCTGCGTTGGGAGCGGGGCTGCGTTCCATCATGCAGGGCTTCGGAGGGAGGCACGGACATTGATAGAGGAGGGCTTTCGAAAAGGACATATCAGGTGCATCGCTTCGACTCCCACGCTGGCTGCAGGGCTCAACCTCCCAGCCCGCAGGGTCATTATCAAAGAGTACCGCCGGTACAGCAGCGGGGAGGGTATGGTCCCCATTCCCGCACGTGAATACCATCAGATGGCAGGCAGGGCTGGGCGACCACATCTCGATCCGTACGGTGAGGCCATCCTTATCACTACCGATGCACGAGCTGCAGGGCAACTCTTCGATTATTATATTGAGGCTCCCCCGGAAGATGTGCACTCACAGTGCTCTTCAGAAGAGGCTCTCACGACACATATTCTCTCGCTGATCGCGTCAGGCTTTATACGCACTCGTCCCGAACTCCGTGAGTTCATGCGCTCTACCTTCTACTTTCACCAGAAGAAACAGGACAGAATCCTGGAATCAGTCATCAGCCGGGCACTCACATTCTTGGAGCAGGCAGAGATGATTGTGCAGCAGGATGACCTCCTCTCGGCGACAGAATATGGGAGGATCGTCTCATTACTCTATATTGATCCAACTAGTGCTGATACTATCCTCGAAGGAA
>JAKLGZ010000029.1 GCA_022710385.1 Methanoregula sp. | reverse complement strand
AAATTTTCCTGGCTCACCACCATCTCCCTGGTATTGCTTGCAGCAATCATTGTCGCCGGTTGTACTTCCGAACAGGCACAGCCTGAACAAAAAAACGATCTGACCGTGTTTGCTGCCGCTTCCCTCACCGGTGCAATAACTGAAACGGCGAAAGACTATGAAACCAGCCATCCCGGTGTCACCATCGTCACCAACTTCGATGGTTCCCAGGCATTGCGAACACAGATCGAGCAGGGAGCCTATGCCGATGTATTCCTCTCCGCCAACACCAAACATCTGTATGCCCTCCGCGACCAGGGTCTCATGGAGAACAGCAGTATCGGGCTGTTTGCAAAGAACCGGTTGGCCGTTATCACCCCCGCATCCAATCCCGGGAATATCATGACCCTTGATGACCTTGCCCGTCCCGGCACCAGGCTCGTTATCGGCACGAAAAATGTGCCTGTCGGGGATTATACCCGTCAGATTCTGACCAAGATGGGCAACGATACCGCGTATGGGCCTTCCTATAACTCATCAGTCCGCGCAAACGTCATCTCTGAAGAGACGACCGTGACGGGAGTGGTGGCAAAAGTCCAGCTCGGCGAGGCCGATGCCGGCATCGTGTATGAATCGGATATCACCCCTGAAAACCGTAACAAGTTCACCGTAATCGCAATCCCCGACACGTTCAATGTCATCGCCGAATACCCGGCCGGTGTCGTTGCGGCATCCCAGCACAAGGAAGAGGCAGCCGCCTTCCTCGCGTATCTCAATGGCGAGCTGGGCAGAGCAACCTTGGCGAAGTACGGATTTGCGTTGCCGTGAACTCATGAGATCACATGATGGGAAGACGATATTTCAAAGGAAGGAATAACCTTCTTACCATCGGGGCAGGGGTGCTCATCACCCTGCTCGTCATCTTCATCATCACACCGATCCTTGGCCTCTTCTCGCGGATCACGTTCGATCAGTTCATTGCCTCCCTCTCTGACCCTGTCGTATGGAATGCCCTGGTTCTGAGCCTTTTTACTGCGGGTATATCCACGTTTGTGATCATCCTGGTTGGCACTCCGGTGGCATGGATCAATGCCCGGCACCGCTATCCCGGGCGCGAGATTGTGGATACCCTGATCGACCTTCCCCTCGTCCTACCGCCGACTGTTGCAGGTCTTGCCCTGCTCATGGCCTTTGGCAGGATGGGCCTGATTGGAGGATTTTTTTATAACTTCGGGATCAGCATTGCCTTCACGACCCTTGCGGTTATCATTGCACAGATTTTCGTGTCGGTGCCGTTCTACATCAGGCAGGCACGGGCTAGCTTCGAACAACTCGATGCCATGTATGAGAATGCCGCCCGGAGTCTGGGATCACCACCTGTTCCAACATTTTTCACGGTCGTCCTCCCTCTGGTAAAAGCAGGACTGATCGGGGGGGCTATCATGTCCTTTGCCAGGGCTCTCGGGGAGTTCGGGGCGACCATCATGTTTGCCGGGAATTTCCAGGGCCGTACCCAGACGATGCCTCTAGCCATCTATACCACCATGCAGGGGGATTTGAATTTCTCCATCACCCTCTCTGTTATCCTTATCATCATCTCCTTCATCGTGATTGCTGTTGTAAAATTCAAGCTCAGGGGGTATACGCCACGTTAGAGGTACATCTTTACAAAAACCTGCGCGACTTTCCCCTTACAGCCGAATTCAGCGTCAGGGATGGTGAGACGCTTGTCCTCATCGGTGAGAATGGTTCGGGAAAATCCAGCCTGCTTTATCTCCTCTCCGGACTCCTGGTTCCTGAATCAGGATGTATATCGCTTGACAACCGCACGATCTATGAGGGAAGCAAGGGGATCTCGATCCCGTCAGAAGAGCGCGATATCGGGGTTGTCTTCCAGAATTATGCCATTTTTCCCCACCTCACGGTCTTTGAAAACATCGCATTCGGTCTCCGGCGAAGAAAAGTCCCCGATTCTGAACTTCGTTCAAGGGTTGAGGAATACCTCTCCCTCCTTTCTCTCGATACGCTATCAAGTATCCGGGGGGACCAGCTTTCTGGAGGCGAACGCCAGAGAGCGGCCCTGGCACGGGCTCTTGTCATTGAACCCTCACTCCTCTTACTCGATGAGCCGGTCAGTGCTCTTGATGCAGTGGCCCAGGAGAATATGCGGTCGCAACTCCGAACCTATGTAAAGAAATCAGATATTCCCTGTATCGCAGTAACCCATTCGTTCAGGGATGCGGTATCTCTTGGTGACCGGCTTGGCGTCATGGAGAGAGGCCGCATTGTCCAGAACGGAGCACTGGAAGAGATCAAGGGAAGCGGAAATCCCTTCCTCCACCATTTCTTCTGTGGGTGTTCGAAGGATTCGTGCCGGAGGTAAGGATGATGCAATGCTCGGCCAGGACCCCTCTGTTCCTCCGAAAAAACGGATATTAGGTGATAAGGTGACCGGGAAAATCCCAATCATCATAGAATGGCGCCACCTTGACCTCGGTCAGCCCTTCAGCGGCCATTGTTCCGAAACCGGGGCAACCCTGTGGGAGGTGATCACAACACTTGGACAGGAGCACTGGCTTGATGATATTGGACTGGAACTCAAAAATACCATCCTCCTTCCGGAAGAGACTGAGGAATCGAACACCGTGCTCGTAAACGGGATCCCTGTTGAGCAGATCCTCAATACAGGTGATACGTTCGGTTGCAGCGGCGGGCAGGACACAGGGAGCGAGGTCACACCGCTTCAACGGGCTCCACCCGGGCGGGAGGTGTTGAAGGGGATCCCCTATGAGGTGCTCCGAAAGGCCATCCTTACCGTTCTGACAAGGGCCTAGGGAGGGTTTCAATCATTATTCACCGGATCATTTTTCAATCTCTCGTCACCCCTCATCGAACCATTGACCTCATCTCACAGGACAAAAAGGTCTATTGAGTTGAGATCGGAATAACGATTGACCGCCCGTCTCCAAAACAAACCTGCTTTCCTGTTGGGACATATGTATACCGGATGAAAGTGCCGGAGGCACGTTCCTATAAAATGGAACAGATGATGTCGGTGATACGATGAGAAGATGTTCTGCTGTTCCCATCGAATCAATCTGATAAAAAAATTGAAAAAATGGTGAGTTGCGGTTACACCCAGACGTTTTCGGGGAACGCCATGTTGGTGTAGATATCTTCGAGCCGGGCCTTGTGCCCCCGCTCCATGTTTGCGAGCTGGGAAAAGAGGAACTGCGTCTCGGTGTCCTTCGCAAGTTTCGCGAGCTGGGTGTACATCTGCATCGCCTGCAGCTCTTTCTTGATCGCCAGAACAAGACCTTCGAGAGGTTTCATCTCGACTTTCAGTTCTGGTGTCGGCAGGTTGTCCCCCACCTTGTAATCGTGCGATGGATCAAATTTCATCTTTGATACATCCTTATCGAGCACGCCCTGCAGGAACTCACGGTGCTTCTTCTCCTCGCCAGCGAGTTCTGCAAACAGGTCCTTCAATGCCTTGTCCTTCACTTTGTCGGCAATGCCACGGTAAAACGTGTATGCCTCGATCTCCTTGTCGATTGCATCCTTAATGATCTTTTTTGCATCGTCTGCTTTCATGGATCTTTCATCTCCCTTTTAAGATTTGTGCATCGTTCCGCCAGGAAAAATTAATTGGTATAGGCTGGCTTCCCGAGCTTCGGCTCAAAGAACTTGTCTGCCTCTGTCCTGATAGCATGCGAGAAGAGCGCCAGCGGTATCTCCGACGGGCAGCCCTCTTCGCACTGCCCACAATTGATACAGGAGTCGGAGATGTGTGCGAAGCGGCGCAGGTGGAACATTGGGTCGGCTGGGATGAAACCCGCACGGACCATCTGGTCGGGCTGCTTCCACTTGTCAGCAATGGTGACACAGACCGGGCAGTGGTCGATGCATGCGTAACACTTCATGCAGCGCCCGGTCTCCTTGGCGATGGTCTCCCAGAGGTTCGGGGCGAGTGCCTCGAAGTCATGCTTGCGCCACTTGTCGCCGAGCTTATACATCGAATTCTCTACTTTGGTTCTGAGCTCGATGCCTTTCTGGTTTGCTGGTTCAGCGGTTAGTTTGTTGGCTTTGACAGCGGCGTTGAGTAGTTTTGCACCCTTGTCAGAGCATACCTCGACGAACGTGGCCTTGCCAGCCTTATCGCCGATAACACCCCAGTTCCCGCACGCGAGGTCCGCCTGCCGTGGTACCTTCAGCTTACACCTGCGACAGTTCGATCGGCGGCCGTAACCGGCTTCTTCCAGTTCATCCATGGAGATGCCCTTGTGGCCTCCCTCATACTCGATAATGAACTGGCCTTTGTCGATCTCTTCCTTGGTGACCGTGTTGGGATCAACGCCGAACTTTTCCTTGATCATCTTCCGGGCAGTGACCGGGCTGACCGATCCACCGCAGTTGACCCCGATCATGACGATATTGTCAAGGTTGACCAGTTTCCGCTTTGAAAGCTCAAGGAGGCCCATCAGGTCGCAACCCTTGACCACCATTCCGAGCTTCTTGCCAGAGAGCCTGGGCACATACTCCATCACCAGTTTGGAGAGAAGGAGGGTACCGCAGTGGAGGGACCCGGCACATGCATCAAGGTCCTTGGGATTCGTAACGATGGTTGGGACTGCATCGTACAGGTCAACACCGCGCTTCACGGCAAGCACGGCATCAACCGTCTTGCTCTCGAGTGCATACTTGAGAAGCTCAGTCACCGCCCCACCGCATTCCGCCTTCTTTGCGAGATCCGCATCATTGGTCCATGCATAGAGCATATCGCCTTTTTTTGCCTCGGCTTTTCCGCCAAAGAGTGCCATTTACTTCGCCTCCGCTATCTTTTCAACCTTCACAGCACAGTGCTTCAGCTCGGGCATCTTTGAGAGCGGGTCGAGTGCAGTGTTGGTGAGCGTGTTTGCACCCTTGTGGAAGTGCATAGCCATGTACAGGACGCCCGGTGCAACATCATCGGTTACACGAGCAAGAGTTTCAATTTCACCACGGCGACTCGAAACCTTGATCTTCTCGCGTTCCTGGATCCCCAGTTTCTTTGCATCTTCGGTATTGATCTGGATATAGGACTCGGGCACTTCATAGTGCAGTTGTGCGGCACGGTCGGTCTGGGTCCTGGTGTGGTAGTGGAAAATGACACGGCCGGTCATCAGGGTGAACGGGTATTGGGCATCCGCCACTTCAGCAGGAGGCCTGTACTCGAGACCGAACATGGTGCCTTTCCCATCTGCTGCAGAGAATTTTCCGATGTGGAGGATCGGTGTTCCCGGATGTTCTATGGTCGGGCAGGGCCAGTGGACAGACTCGGGCTTCTCCATCTTTTCATAGGTTACACCGAACTGGCCTGGAGTGACTGCCCGCATGTCGTCCCAGACATCCTTTGCAGACTTCCAGTCAAAGCCCTTGAGGCCCATCTTCTTCGCGAGCATGGAGATGATCTCCCAGTCGTACTTCGACTCACCGGGGCCGTCAACAGCCTTCCTTACGCGGTTGACACGCCGCTCTCCGCTCGTGAACGTACCGTCCTTTTCGGCAAAGCAGGTGCCGGGAAGGACAACATCTGCATAGTCACAGCTCTCGTTCCAGAAGATATCCTGCATGACGCAGAAGTCGAGTTTCTCGAGCTGCTGCCTGACATGGTTCGAGTCGGGGTAGGATACCGTCGGGTTAAGGCCCATGAAATACATTGCCTTGACAACAGTGCCGGCATCATTGATCTGCTCGGTGAGGGTCGATCCATACCAGTCGGGGAGTGAACCTTCCTTGAGGAACCAGGCCTTCTCGTGTTTGGCACGGTTCTCGGGAACAGCCACTGCCTGGTACCCGGCAAAGACATTCGGGTATGCACCCATGTCGCAGGCACCCTGCACGTTGTTCTGGCCGCGGAGCGGGTTGACACCGACGCCGGGACGGCCGATGTTGCCGGTGACCAGCGATAGGTTGCCCATTGAACGGACGTTATCAGTACCGGTGGTTAACTCGGTGATCCCAAGGCAGTAGATAATGACCGCATTCTTTGCAGTCGCATACTGGCGGGCAATCTCCTTCACCGTCTCTTGCGGGACACCGTGGATGTTCGTGGCATCAGCATACTTCTGGACCATCGCTTTCAGGTCATCGAAGCCTTTCGTCCGTTCCGCAATGAACGCCTTGTCCTCGAGCCCTTCCTTGATGATGTAATACATCATGTTGTTGGCGAGGGCAATGTGGGTCGACGGGTTGAACCGGACCCACTTGTCGGCAAGCCGTGCGGTTGCACTATACCGTGGGTCAACCACGACAATCGGGATGCCCTTCTGCTTTGCCTGCATGATGCGCCGGCCAGCGAGCGGGTGGGCCTCAACTGCATTGGAACCCCAGATGAGAAGGAGGTCAGAGTTCAGGACATCCTCGAATGGGTTGGTTGCTGCACCCGATCCAAACGAGAGCGAGAGCCCTGCGACTGAAGGGCCGTGGCAGATGCGGGCGCAGTTATCAACGTTGTTGGTCAGGAATGCACAACGGGCAAACTTTTGGAGAGCATAGCAGTCTTCGTTGACGGTTCGGCACGATGTCTGGAAGCCAAGCGCCTTAGGCCCGTGCTGTTTGTAGATCTCCGTGAACTTTTTGACGATCAGGTCAATGGCCTCATCCCACGAAGCGTCCACGAACTTGCCGTTCTTCTTGATCTTCGGTTTCGTAAGGCGGTCGGGGCTCTGGACATGCTCCCAGCAGGTCATTCCCTTAGGACAGAGCTTGCCTTCGTTGATCGGGGACCGCTTGTAGGGTTCTACCCCTACCAGCTTTCCATCGCTGACAACAAGGTTGAGTCCACAGCCGACTCCGCAATACGGGCAGGTTGTGGGTACATACTTCAAAGCTTTATCACTCATGGTACTCATATCCCCCTCTTTAGGAGATATCCGGCGTAAAATCCGGACTTCTGATTAACTAGTGTTTATAGTTCAATACTCAAACTTCATGTTATTTAAATATTAATAAATTTAGTTTATTTGTTAATATATATGTATTAACCTTTTATGAAGTATCGAAAGGGAAGTCTCTGCACAATCCTTATAAAAGCAGGGACCCTTCGCTTTTTATGCAATTTACGACCCACCCCCGCGCTTCCACTGAAATGCGGGAGAGTATGGATGCCTATGGGATCGGTCCTGCCCTTCAGGAACAGTTTACCCGGTGTATCAGTTTCCACACGGTGACTGCACCGGGACTCTTCATCGGCGTCTTCATGGTGGACTATGCGCTGGAACTTCTCGGTGCCCGTCATGGTGAGAAGCTCTATGCTATTGCAGAAACGTACAAATGCATCCCCGATCCCGTCCAGGTCATGGCCGGATGCACATTCGGAAATCACCGCCTCCAGGTTGTACCAATTGGCAAGTTTGCTCTGACAATGAACCGCCCTTCAGAAAGGGAAGCAATCGAGGGAATCAGGGTCTTTGTCGATGCTGAAAAGCTAAGAAAATACCGGATTATTCATGCCTGGTATACCCATAGTCCCGGATTTGACAGCCGGACAATGATCTACCCTCTTATCGATGAGATCCTGAAAGCTGGACGTGATATTCTCTCATATCAACGTGTCAGGGTCAATGTGCCTCTCAAGCGTTCATGGAAATCAGTCAGGTGCACAACCTGCGGAGAGATGGTCCCGGATATCGCGCTCGATGGAGATCAGTGCAAAGGGTGCGGTTCACTATCCTATTACGATGTTGTTCAATAAACCGTGAACAAGGCAGCATTATCCCTTGTTCACTGCGAAACCGTTGATAAGTCATAGTTTCCGCCACACCGGTACGATCAGCACAAAGGCGTTTTTTGGGAATATCTGACAATTTCCGGAAAAAGGGGTTATTTGAATATATCAAAGATCTGGTCACTTCCGGTCGCTGAGAGCCGGTCACGCTCCTCACGCTCCTCGACAAGCGCAAGGAGTGGAAGTGACATATCAACACCAGGAACATGCCCGAACATCTTCTCAAGTTCAACCTGCTGGGCATGCATGAACAATGCATTGGGAATATCCATCGCACAGAGTTCCTGGCACTGTCCGCAGTTCACGCAGGAGTCGGCAATATGAGCGAACCTGATGAGGTGGAACATGAAATTGGGTGGGACCTCTCCAGGCTTCACAAGATATGGTTTCTTCGTGCTGCATTCGACGCAGTAGCAGATCGGGCAGTTCTCAATACAAGCATAGCACTTGATGCACCGCGAGGTTTCCTTCACGATCTTTTTAAGACGCTCCCTTCCCTCACCCAGACCCTCAAAGTCCTTCTTCCGCCACTTGTCACTGAGCTTGTACATTGCATTCTCGACTTTGGCCCGAATCTCAAGACCCTTGGGGTTCGGAGCCTCGGTCTTGATCACGCCATCCTTGACAGCCCTGTCAAGGAGGTCGGCTCCCTTGGCGCTGCAGACCTCCACGAACGTTGCCTTCCCAGCCTTTTCCCCGATAACCCCCCAGTTTCCACAGGCGAGGTCGGCCTGGCGGGTCACCTTCATCTTACACCGGCGGCAGTTGCTCCTCCGTCCATAGCCCTGCTCCTCGAGTTCGTCGATTGAGATACCCTTGTGGCCTCCCTCATATTCGATGATGAACTGGCCTTTGTCGATCTCCTCCTTGTGGACGGTGTCTGGATCTACTCCGAACTTTTCTGCGATCATCTTTCGTGCGGTGACCGGAGAGACCGTGCCGCCGCAGTTCACACCGATCATGATGATGTTGTCGAGATTGATCTGCTGCCGCTTGGCAAGCTCGTAGAGCCCCATCATGTCACAGCCCTTCACCGTCATCGCGATCTTCTGGGTGCCAGCCCCGTCAAGGTATTTCTTGACGAGCTTGGACATGAGGAGAGTCCCGCAATGGAGCGATCCGGCAGTTTTATCAATATCCTTGGGATCGGTGATGAATACCGGGACTGCATCGTAGATATCCTGACCCCGGGTGACCGCAAAAACCCCATCGACAATCTTCTTCTCGAGCGCATATTTCAGGAGGCCGCTCACGGCCCCCCCGCACTCTGCTTTCTTTGCGAGGTCAGCGTCGGAGGTCCATGCATAATACATGTCGCCTTTCTTGGACATGCTCACTTCGCCTCCGAGATCTTTTCAACGGCAACGGCACAGTGCTTCAGCTCGGGCATCTTGGAGAGCGGATCGAGTGCGGTATTGGTGAGGTTGTTCGCACCGTTCGGGAAGTGCATAGCCATGTAAAGCACACCGGGGGCAACCTCATCGGTAACGCGTGCAAGCGGCGTGGTCTCTCCCCTGCGGCTGCGCACTTTGATATGTTCACCCTCTTTTATCCCGAGTCTCTTTGCATCCTCAGTATTGATCTGGACGAAGTTCTCTGGGACTTCGTAATGAAGCACCTTTGCCCGGTCGGTCTGGGTCCGTGTGTGGTAATGGAAGATCAGACGTCCGGTCATCAGGGTGAACGGGTATTCCGCATCTGCTACCTCGGCAGGTGGGCGGTACTCGATTCCGAAGAAGGTGCCAAGGCCGTCAGGTGAAGCGAACTTCTCCTTGTGGAGGATAGGTGTTCCCGGGTGCTCCTCCGTCGGGCAAGGCCAGTGGACGGATCCTGGCTTGTCGATCCTTGGATTGGTGGCACCGAACATTGACGGGGTGACTGATCGCATGTCATCCCAGATCTCCTGCGGTGACTTGAAATCGAATCCTTTCAGCCCGAGTTTCTTTGCAAGAAGGACAAAGATCTCCCAGTCCTCCTTTGCCTCACCTGGGGGATTAACGGCTTTCCGCACCCTGTTGATCCGCCGCTCCCCGCTGGTGAACGTCCCATCTTTCTCTGCAAAGGATGCCCCGGGGAGAATAACATCGGCATACTCGCAGGTCTCGGTGAAGAAGATATCCTGGACTACCAAAAAGTCGAGTTTATCGAGTGAACGCTTCACATGGTTCGAGTCCGGGTATGATACGGCCGGGTTTAAAGCAAATATATACATTGCTTTAATTGGATCGCCGCACTGGGTGATCTGCTCGGTCAATGTCGACCCGTACCATTCCGGCAGCGATCCGGCCGGCATGCCCCAGGCATCCTCCATCTTCTTCCGCATCTCCGGGATCTCGCACTTCTGGTATCCCGAATAAACGTTTGGATAAGCGCCCATATCACAGGCGCCCTGCACGTTGTTCTGGCCACGGAGCGGATTGACACCGACACCGGGGCGCCCGATATTCCCGCAGAGCATCGAGAGGTTCCCGAGCGACCGGACGTTGTCAGTCCCGGTAGTGAGCTCGGTGATGCCAAGGCAGTAGATAATGACGCCATTCTTTGCAGAGGCGTACTTCCGTGCCATCTCCTTTACGGTCTCGGTAGGTACCCCGGTAATCTTCTCAACATTAGCGTAGTTCTCCACGGTCTTCTTCAGGTCCTCGAATCCCTTGGTCCGCTTCTCGATAAATTCCTTATCGTGGAGGTTCTCCTTGATGATCCAGTACATCATGGAGTTGGCAAGAGCGATATGGGTCGATGGATTGAAGCGGACCCAGGTATCAGCAAGCCGTGCGGTGGGGCTGAACCTGGGATCGACGACCATGATAGGAATACCCTTCAGCTTCGCCTGTGCAATCCGCCTACCTGCCAGCGGATGTGCTTCCACGGCGTTCGAACCCCAGACCAGGATGAAGTCGGAGTTCAGGATGTCCTCAAACGGATTCGTGGCCGCACCGGACCCGAACGAGAGTGAGAGCCCGGCGACTGAGGGGCCATGGCAGATGCGTGCGCAGTTATCGACATTGTTGGTCTTGAATGCGACGCGGGCAAGTTTCTGCATAATGTAGCATTCTTCGTTCGGTGTCCTGCAGGAAACCTGGAACCCGAGTGATTTCGGACCATATTTATCCGATATCTCTTTGAATTTCGTTGCTACCAGGTCAAGGGCTTCGTCCCAGCTTGCCTCTTCGAACTTCCCGTTCTTTTTGATCAGCGGTTTTGTCAACCGGTCGGGGCTGTGGATGAACTCCCAGCAGGTCATACCTTTCGGGCAGAGTTTCCCTTCGTTGATCGGACTCCTCTGCCAGGGGGCAACACCAACTGCTTTACCATCCTTAACGATGAGGTTCAGCCCACACCCCACACCGCAGTAGGGGCAGGTAGTGGGCACGTATTTCAGGGTTTCTGGTTTGGAATTACTCATAGAAATCGTTCCGGAAATCTTTCCTAGGGTCATCGATGAATTGTTGTACAATAGAATAAGCAGGACTTGAAGGTATATAAAATATAAACAATTATAATTAACAATTAGGCAATTTAATTAAATATAATTTATTAACCATCCCCCTCGTCATTCACTGATTTTCAGAGACGCGCAAATTTGTTCACATCATACCATTGATAAGAGAATAATAGTAAGATAATGAGGTTATCATGTCAAGAATTGAGAACGAAATTCAATCGCGGATGGACTCTCACGCCATCTCACCACGATTACAGGATTATTTTAATCGCTGCATTGAATTTCATACCTATCCTGCACCAGGTCTCCTTATCGGGGTGTTCATGGTCGATTACGCAGTCGAGCAACTCGGTGCAACTCCCGGAGAAAAATTGTATTCAGTCTGTGAAACTCAGAAATGCGCCCCTGATCCCCTCCAGGTTCTCCTCCATTGCACGTCCGGGAATCATCGGTTACGGGTTATCCCCATGGGAAGGTTCGCATTGACCCTGAACCGGCCCTCGATCGAACCCTTCACCGAAGGCATCAGGGTATTCATCGATCCGGGAAAATTGGAGAGGTACCCACTCATCAATTCCTGGTTTACCAACCATCCTTCGTTCAATCAGAGAGAAAAAGCATTACCACTTATCGATGAGATATTCAGGGCAGGCCGTGACATACTCTCCGCTGAAAAAGTCCGTGTGAAGGTGACTCCCAAGCAGAAATGGCAATCGGGTAAATGCCGTATCTGCGGCGAGATGGTCCCGTCAGACCTGTTGGAAGAGGGTGTCTGCATCGGGTGCGGCCCGAATGCGTACTACAAAAAAGCATGACCCGTCAGGAGCGGAAATAATCCAATCAGAATGGAGCGGCCGGAGCTACCTGATTGTTGGGAGGTGATCTGACAAGTGAGGAGATCACCTGTAATAGCAGGGCCGATCCATCAAAGCCTTCCTTATGGGATTCACGGGTGCCAGGTTTGGAAACAGCTGAACGATGGAACAGAATAACAGTATACCGGGATATCTTCATTCCATCCGATAGTGTCCTTGAGTAACTTCCGAATCGATATGATAATCAATGGTTCCTCCTAAATGTTAATAATGATTAATTTACATATTAGTTGAGTAAATATTAGTTACCTCTCTCTCGTGGATATCCTGGGTCGATGTATCATGTCCGTGAATCCATAATCCTCCTTTGAGGTATAACAGAATGAAGAAGCGTTACCTTTCCCTCCAGACCCTGAGTGCTGCGCTCACTATTATGAAGACGGCATTTCCTCAGTCAGGAGGATCGGTGACGATCTCCATTTCCGAATCAGAAGGGAGGGTTGCATCAGAGCCGATCTATGCCCGGTATACCGTGCCCGATTCACCCACTGCAGAAATGGATGGTATTGCGGTGAAGAGCAGCGAAACCGTGGGGGCTGGTGAGCAGCGCCCCATCTCACTCTCCAATTTTGTGAGGGTTGACACCGGGAACATTGTCCCCGCTGCTTTTGATGCGGTTATCATGATTGAAGATGTACGCCTGGATGGTTCTTCCTGTGCTATACGAAAAGCAGCCCGGCCAGGGCAGCATATTCGGCCTCCCGGACAGGATGTAAGGAAAGGTGATCTGATAATCCCGCAGGGTCACCAGATCCGGTCTTCTGATATAAGCGCCCTGGCCTCGTATGGATATGATGAAGTCGCGGTAAAGGTGGTACGTGTCGGGATTATCCCAGTCGGGAACGAGCTTGTTCAGATCGGTACAATACCCAGGCCTGGGCAGGTGATCGAGACCAATAGCCTCTTTGCCTCCTCATTCCTTTCCCGCCTGGGAGCGATCTGTACCACTTATGATCTTGTACGTGATGATCCCCCTCTGATTGAAGAAACACTGCAAAGGGCCGTTTCCGAACAGGACCTTGTGCTCATATCATCAGGGACATCGGCGGGCAGGCATGATTATTCCGCCCGGACCATCATGAAACTTGGAAGGCTCCTCTTCCATGGCGTTGCTATGCTGCCAGGGAAACCTGCGATACTCGGGGAGATCGGGGGAAAACCGGTGGTAGGATTGCCGGGATATCCTGTCGGCTCCCAGACGGTGCTTCGTGAGCTTGTCGCCCCATTCCTCGTCTCATGGGGTCTTGCCCCTCTTGCCGGATGGATCGTGAGAGGAAGGCTTGCACGGGACATGCCGTCGGAACTAGGATTTGATGAGTATGTTCCCGTCACGGTAGGGTCAGTCAACGGTTCTTCCTGGATCTTTCCTCATCCCCGTGGTTCAGGTCTCCAGATGAACCTGGTCAGGGCCAATGGATATCTCCATATCCCTCTTGCAAGTGAAGGATGGGAGTCCGGGGCATGGGTGAATATTCATTGTACCTCCCTGCCTCACCAGATCGACCGCACCCTTCTCTGTGTAGGTGCAAAAAATCCTGGTATAACCCAACTGGCCTATGCCCTGGCGAATCGTTCAGTGATGCTGCAGAGTTTTTATGATCTCCATTCCCGGGCGCTCCATTCCCTCAAGAACAATTCCTGTAACATGGTTGCATTGAATATACCGGGTCTGGAGGTCAATCCGGGTATGTTTGATGGATTAAAAGATGTCTCTGCTGTAGCTCTGCATATTGGGAGGATGCAGGTGGGAATCGGGTCCCGTACCGGTGCAGGCATTCTGGATCTGGCCAACATGAGGATCGCGAATGCGCCTCCTGGATCGACTGGAAGGATGGTGATTGACCGGCTCCTTACTGAGCAAACTATCAATCCAGATCAGGTACTGGGGAATGGCAATTCGGTAAAAACAGAGGCCGCAGTCATATCCGTGGTAATCAACGGGAGGGCTGATGCAGGAATCTGCTCTGCAGTGCTTGCGAGAGAAGCCGGATTGGCATTTGTTCCGATCACCTATGAATCACATGTTCTGGTAGCCCGTAATGAGTCGCTTGAGGATGAGCGAATTCATAGCCTTCTGCAGATACTCCAATCTCCGGAATTCAGAGATTCTCTCGATTATTGTTATGATACAACATTGACCGGAAAAGTAGAGGAGTGTAATACTGGATCCTGGCAGGAAGTTTCTTTTTTGGATAATTGGATAAGCGATTCTGGGGGAGGATAATATTGATCACTACCTTCCATTTGCCTGAATAGACATCCAATCGCCTTCCCTAATCATTCTCCTTTCAAGATACCAAAATGCAGAAGGATTGAAATGTCTTCCTGTCCGGGATAATTTTTTTTAAAATGAGGAATTTTTGAATCAGTGTTTCTGTTTCTCCTTCTCCTCATCGGGGATCTCTTCGAAGTAAATGACTTCTGCCCCGACATCCTTTGCGATCTGCTCGATCTCAAACTTCCTGAAATGGGTCAGCTCGATCTGGACGGTTCCTCCGGTTACTGCAACAATCCGGAACATCGGCTGCTTGATTCCTTCGCGGACTTTCATCCGTTCCCTGACATAGATCTTCATCTTCATTGCGATTCACCTGCCGTGTTGGTTAATCAGAGCATCTGTTATACCAACTGGTTTACAGTATATTGTATTAACCATTACAGATATAAATCTATGGGAGACTGCATGAAACGGGACCGGTTTGAAGTTGCCAATAAGCTCCAGGGAGAGTCACTGGTAAGGAAAGGGCTTTTAAAAGCATATGAAGGCAGGAGTCAGCTCAGGATGATGCCCGATCTGAATGTAGTGAAGATCGGGGGTCATGGGATCATCGATTATGGGAAAGAGGTACTCCTGCCGCTTCTGACCGAGATCGGGGAGCTTTCACGTGAGAACCAGATCCTTGTGGTCACGGGCGGGGGAGTGAGAGTACGTCATATCCTCGACCTCGGCCTTGACCTCGGGTTGCCGACCGGTGTCCTTGCAGAGCTTGCCGGGAAGATCAGTGAGCAGAATGCGATCATGGTATCAATCCTGCTCTCGAAATACCACGGGACGCGGATTCATACCGGGGACCTTCTCGAACTCCCCATGCTGATGAACCTTGGCGTCCTCCCGGTCATCCATGGGACGCCTCCCTATGGTTTATATGAGCAGCCCGCCCACATCGGCTCGATTCCCCCAAACCGCACCGATACAGGGGCATTTCTTGCCGCAGAGGTACTTGGCGCAAAGAACCTCATCCTCGTGAAGAATGTGGATGGCTTGTTCACAGCAAATCCGTTCACTGATACCACAGCCGAGATTATCCCGGATATCACTG
>JAKLGZ010000028.1 GCA_022710385.1 Methanoregula sp. | reverse complement strand
AAAAGACGCTCGCTGCCAGCCATGAGATCGCGGCAAAAGGGAGGAAGGAGTTCCTCTGTGATGACCCGCTCAAGGAGATCGCTGAGCAGGTCCGGCAGCTCCGCAGGAGTGATGTTGTGACCGGAGTCAATATGAGGGGGAGCCGCCCTGACTCGTTCCGGGAGGCCGCCCGGCAGCTCGGAGACGAGGTGATCTATGAGATCGATGCCCACTGCCGCCAGGAGCCGATGAAACAGGCCGGGGTCGGTGAATATTACCTCCATCATCCTGATGAACTTGTCCGGTGCGTACAGACGCTCAAGTCCGAAGGGGTCGTTGTCTCTGTGAAGATCCGGGCAGGGATACATTCCAACGATGCAGCTCTGGCACAGCTTCTCTGGAAAGCCGGCGCCGATATCCTTCATGTCGACCTGATGGACTTTGGATACCAGAAGATCCGGCAGATGCGGAACAACTGCCCCATCTTCATCATCGCAAACAATTCCATGCATACCTTTGAACGGATGAAAGAGATGCTCTCCCATGGTGCAGACATGGTCTCGCTCGCGCGGAAAGCCGATGAGCGGACGCTTGGAGGCCTCGATGCTGCCATATCCCGGTATGCTGATGAGCATGGCTGGTACAACTCCCCAAAACAGCTCTGCAGGGGTGGGGATCTCCGTTCCCTCGCGTTCTGCTGCATGCCGGTCAAGAACTGCCCCCTCATACCGACCCTGGAAAAGGCAGGGGTGACAAGGGAAGAATACATGAAGCTGAAGCAGGAATACGTCAAAGATACCCCCCTGGCCGAGGGGAAACAGACCTGTTTTGGCAGCCTGGCCTGGTGCTGCAAGGATTCCTCTCCCTGCATGTTCCGCGATCTCACGATACGGCAGGCAGGCCTGACCAACAGCGAGTACATGCGGAAGAAACGGGAACTTTCAGAGAAACTGATGCACTGGTTGTTTTATGAACGGGCAACCGATGACACGTGCTGACCGTGCGCAACTTGCGATGATGCTCGAGGTCTGCGCTTTCCCCAAACCGGGAAACGTGGACCGGTGCCATGACTATGCCGAGACCCGGCTCGAACATTTCCTTGCATCGACCATCCTTTCACGCAAAGCGCTCGAAAGGGCGGAGCAGTGCGAAGGGGGGATCGGGGACATTATCCTCGATGCAGTCGGACGAACCAACGTCCATTCGGGGGGGAACACCCATTTCGGGGCTTTTATCCTGCTGATCCCCCTTCTCTGCGGCGGGGATATCCCCGGTGCCTGCCGTATCATATCAGAGACTACTGTCGAAGATGCTATCCTCTTTTACCGGGCTTTTGGAAAAACGCGGGTCAGGGTGTTGAAGGACGATGAGCTTGATGTGAACGATCCACGCGCTACCGATGAACTCAGAGAACGCCGGATGACGTTATACGATGTCATGCTGTATTCTGCCAAACATGACATGGTTGCCCGTGAATGGATCAACGGATTTGCCCTTACCCGGCGAGGGGCCGATCTCCTCAAATCCCATCATGGGGGATGCGGGGCTGTGGTGGGAACGTTCATGGATCTCCTGTCCACCGAACCTGATACTTTTATCATCAAGAAGCATGGCCGAGACGTCGCCTGGGAGGTCATGAGAAAGGCACGGGAGGTAAGGGAAGGAATCCGCGACATCGCCCGGTTCGACCAGGAATTGATTGATAAGGGCATAAATCCCGGCTCAATCGCAGATATTATCATTGCCTCCCTCTATATCGCTCTGGGTGAAGGATGGCAATGGGACTATTGAGAGAGGGGATCAACGAGGTTATCGCCACCACCTGCCGGAATGCGGCACCCATGGGCATCATCTACCGGAACGGAGTGGCGCGGATGGTGGTATTCCGGGGAAGTCATACTGCCGAGCGGATAAGGGAGCACGGCTGGGTCGTGGCAAATTTTCTTTACGACCCGGTGGTCTATGTGAAAACAGCCTTCGAAGATCTGCCACCGGAAGATTTTATCGATGAACAGGTGGGGGAGATTGCCGTCCAGCGACTTTCCGGGGTGGAAGCCTGGGCAGCCTACCAGGCCGAGATTGACCAGGAGACCAATGAGGCTCTGATCGTCACCCTCACCCTCCTGAAAGAGATGATCTGCAGCCTGGCCCTGCACCCGGTCAATCGTGGTTTCAACAGTATCATTGACGCGACCGTTCACGCGACCCGGTTCCAGCAATCCCGCGACCCCCATCTCCACGACCTGATCCGGCACCATGCCTCACTTGTCAGGAAATGCGGCGGTGCGCGCGAGCTGCAAGCGCTCGAGCTCCTCTCTACCTATCTGGATTTCGGGGACGAAGAATAATCCTGCACCTCACCACCTATTCTCCCGGCTCTTTTCTGTTTGATACAACAGAGGTTTGAAACACCAGGAGACCCGGGAAAGCAACCCCAGCACCTCTGATGCAATGTCACGGTTCCTGGCTTGGGACTGCCGGCATTCTGATCCCTGTTCAGGCCAGGTGAGCCCGTAGTCCAAAAAAAAAATGATTCCTTTGAAGGCCACAAGCATAAAAGATGAAAATATCGGAGGCATTTTCACATAAACCTCCTATGAGCCCCGATTTCGGGATATGGGCATACATTATGAAAATTACGAAGTGATTCTCATTGGAAAAAGGATGAACCGGGATCAGCAGACCCTCGGGACGGGATCCCCGATCGGAGGTTCGATGAAGCGTTCGCCCCCCACAGCGGTCTCCATAATCACATGGGCCCCCTCCGTTACCCTGCCGATGATTGCGGCGTCGTACCCGTAGTGGTGTGATTTGATTGCGGCGAGAATTGCCTCTGCCTCTTCTGCGGGGACCCCCATCACGACTTTTCCCTCGTTTGCAACCTGCAGGGGATCAATCCCAAGCATCATCGAGGCGCTCTTCACGCTCTTCCGCAGCGGCACCGTCTCCTCATCGATGCGGATTGAGACCCTGCTCTTCCTTGCCATCTCGTTGATCGCACTGGCAAATCCTCCCCGGGTAGGGTCCTTCATGGCATGAATGGTCCCTGCCTCAAGGGCACGGGAGACCAGGCCCCAGAGTGGGGCGACATCGGATCGGATCTGCTCTCCGAATGACAGGCCTGCCCGTTCTGCCATGATGGCAAGCCCATGGTCACCGAGCGTCCCGCTTACTATGATCACATCACCTGGCAGGAGCCCCGAGTCCCTGACCGGGGTTCCGGTGATACCAATACCCGCGGTATTGATCACTATCCCGTCCAGGGCACCCTTCTCCAGCACCTTCGTATCCCCTGTCACGAGGCTCGCACC
The DNA here is from genome assembly GCA_022710385.1 of Methanoregula sp. Classification (GTDB taxonomy): domain Archaea; phylum Halobacteriota; class Methanomicrobia; order Methanomicrobiales; family Methanospirillaceae; genus UBA9949. The sequence continues at coordinate 12,780 of JAKLGZ010000028.1, read as the reverse complement.
GGATTCGCCGAGGGCGGCATCCATGGACTGTACGATCCGCTCAAGGTCCGCTACTTCAAATCCCTCTTCGATGATCATACCGCAGGAGAGCGCAAGCGGCCTGCCACCCATCATGGCGAGGTCATTGACCGTTCCGCAAATGGATATCCGCCCGATATCCCCGCCTGGGAAGAAGATAGGCCGGACGACGTGGGAATCCGTGGTGAAGACGATGTTCAGCCCATCTACGGGGATGACTGCCCCGTCATCAAGCGCCTCAAGGCCGATCCCCCCTGCATTGTTGTGCTCTATCCTCGTCAGGACCTTGAGGAGTTCCCCCATCACTTCACCGCCGGCCCCATGCATCAGGCTGACTTTCATCTACTCATCCACCTCTATCTCGATATGGGTGACCACAATCTCCCTGCCCCGCACCAGCTCAGGGAGCGCCCCGCATCCCGGACAGATGAACTTTTCACTTCCCCGGTACCCACAGATACACCGTGTCTCCGGGGGGACCTGCGTACTCTCGAGGACTGCCCCGCATAAGACCGGATCTTCTTCGATGAGAGTGTCGAACAGGAACTGTACCTGTTCGGGACTGACCATCGACATCTCGCCGATATCAACGCACACTCTCTTCACCTGCCTGGCATGGTGATCCCGGGCTGTCTTCTGTGCCGTCTTAAAAATATCGTATGCAATTCCAAACTCGTGCATGTTTTCAACCAGATAAAGAGGATTTCCCCGGCCGCGTGCCGGGAAATGCACCGGGAGCGTCCGGGTGCGGAGGCGGCAGGAGGACCGTATTCCTGTACAGTTCTGCCGGAACCGCAATAAATGATCGTATCGTGCCGGTATACCTCCGCCGGGGAATTCTTCATATGGTCCTGTTCCAAAGAGTAGTAGCGGCGAAGGTACACTCCCATGCTGGATTTTTTGCTGCATATTGACCAGAACCTCGCCGGGCTGATAACCACCTTTGGTCCGGGTGCCTATCTGATCCTCTTCCTGATTCTCTTTCTCGAGACCGGGTGCATCCTTACGGTATTTCTGCCCGGGGACTCGCTCCTCTTTGTGGCTGGTGCAGGGGCAGCATCGGGCCTCTTCTCCCTCTCCTGGTTGATCATCATCTTCTTCCTTGCGGGGGTGGCTGGCGACCTCCTGAACTATTGGCTCGGACACCATATCGGGCTGAACGTCTTCAGGCAACGGTTCCCTGACCTCGTAAAGGAAGAATACATCGATCGAACGAGCCTGTATTTTGAGCGGTTCGGGAAGAAGACGATCTTTATTGGGCGGTTCATCCCGGTGGTCAGGACATTTGCCCCCTTCCTTGCCGGCATCGGCACCATGGAGTGCCGCGATTTCCTGCTCTACAACGTCATATCCGCGTTCTGCTGGTCTGTGGCCATCACGGGGGCCGGGTATATCCTTGGATCGATCCCCTGGATACAGGATCATATCGGCCTGATCATCCTGATCACCATTGTGTTCATCCTGGCGACGATCATCGTGATCATCCTGGCGTCTGCCCATGGGCTTTTGAGGGCAAAGAGAGGAGAAAAGAACGGGGGATGACTCCCTCCTGCCCTGAGAGGGAGACTGGCGGGGACCCTAACAGGCGTGATGGATCATGAGCCCTTCGTTGTCGATCTTTGATTCCACCGTGACCGAGAGGCCGATTTTTTTGACGATCTCTTCAACAAAAGACCGGTCTTTCTCGGTGATGATGGCAATCGAAGGGCCAACCGAGCTCATGCCGACAAACTCGAGACCGGCTTCTCGGAGCTGGCTCATGTAATGGTAGATCTCGAAGCTGTGGTGCTCCACTTCGGCCCGTTTCGAACCGCGGAACTCGATCTCCCAGATGATATTGCCGATCCGCTTCAGGTTGTCCTCCTCGAGCGCCGGGATCATGTCCATGAGCATGAGGTACGCCTTCAGTTCCCTGTCGCGGTAGTCAAGCACTCTTGCCTTGTTCATCAGGAGGTCAAACTCCTTTGTTCCCGCAGATGAGATGTCACTTGGGGGGATGACCACAAAGACATTTTTCCCTTCCGCGAATGGATGGTGGTAGGCCAGCGTCAGCTCATCTCCCATGATTGCCATACCGCCGTAAGTACTGACAGCAGGGCCGACACCGGTCTCGAATGCGAAGGCGATCGTCTCCCCTGCGGTCTCTTCGACGTAATTGTTGCCGACCAGTTTCCTGAGCTGATCCGGCGTGAGGGGAGATCCCACAGCATAGTTGAGTGCGTTGGCTAGCGAGATCATGACGGTACTCGTTGAACCGAGCCCGACATGCTGGTGCTGGTGATCCCGGGCACGGATCCGGAATCCTCCCTTGTACCCGGTCACTTTCCTGAACACCTCTACAAAATGCCGGATGATGCCTTCACGGGAGTAATCAATCTCGATTCCCGATTCCGTGCAGGAGACATCGACGCTGCAGTAGAGCTGGAGGGCAAACCCGAGCCCCCCGCCTCCAGCCCGTCCCGGGGCAAACCGGTTCATATCAAAAACGGTCAGGTGGATCCGTGCTGGTGAACGGACCGTGACCGTGCCTTTTACAGGAGAAAGGGGATAGGAACGTTCGAGCCCAAGGGTTCGGATATTCTCTCCGGGATGAAACGAGATGAACTCGTATTCGACGAGATCGAGATCTCCTCCCCGAATTTTCATGATGGCCATCTACATAACTCTCCTTTCCAGTGACCGATTCTGATCGATCAGAGCATATGTTTCCTGTAGCTCCGGGGGGTCTTAAGGATGTTCATCAACAACCGGTTCGGATAATTCCGGAGTGTATATGGTAAATTTTCCGAGGTTTACCCCTGTGTAATGTCAAGGGGGAGAGTGTCAACCCAATCCACTTCTCTTCTCAGGGATCCTCTTTGTCAGCGCATTGAACCGAAGCCAGGACCTTCCCCCGAGCTCCAGTGTCCATTAGTCACCGGCAAAGACTCTTCAGGGAACGACCCGTGTACCTTCTGTACCCCAAAAGGAAGCCGTGCCCTTCTACATCCTAGAGGAACCACGAGAGGACCACGTAAGCAGACCAGGAGAGGGCAAATGCAAGGGGAATGGTCACTACCCATGCCTCCATCATCCGGCGGGTGACCTCCCATTTTACCGCCTTGACACCTCGGGTTGCACCGACACCTACGATCGATCCGCTCATCACCTGGGTGGAGGATACCGGGATCCCGTAGGTTGTCACCATCGCAAGGACAGCCCCCCCCGCTGTTGCAGCGCAGAACCCCTGGTATGGCCGGATTTTGGTGATCTCTTTTGCTAGCTTGTTGATAACTTTCCATCCCCCGAAACTCGTGCCAAGCGCGATCGCGGCGGCTGAGAGGATGATCACCCACAGGGGGACCATGAACAACGGGATCAGTCCTCCGGCAAGGAGCAGGGCACAAATAACCCCGACAGCATGCTGCCCATCGTTGGCACCATGCCCGGCTGCCTGGAACAGGCTTGCGGCGACCTGCAGCGGCTGAAAGATCCGTCTCATCCGATTCTGCCGGGAGAAGCGAAACAGGTGGGAGACCAGGAGATCGAAGAGAAATGCAGCGATGAACCCGATCACGGGAGAGATAAAAATGAAGACGATAATGGCGAGGATCCCGGAAAGAACAAGAAGACCCGCAAGGATCATGAGGGGGATGGTGACCGAGATGCCGAATATCACCCCAAGCACGAGGGCGGGTCTGATCCCTTCCTCAAGATAATATGCCAGGATACTGAGGATCAGGGCTCCGATTCCCGCGCCAGTGAGAGAGAAGAGGACGAGGGCCCTGATCATTGCTGCCGGCGGCAGAATAAGAGCAGAAAGACCAGCAACAGCCACCCCTGTCCCCAGTATCCCGCCAATGAGGGCATGGCTGCTTGAAACAGGCAGCCCGATATGGGTGGCAGCAAGGATGAGCATGATCGAGACCAGCATCGCTACCACGAGAGACACCGGGGTCATAGCACCCGGGACCACCAGCGCGGTACCGATCGTTGCGGCGACAGCGGTGGTGAACACGAACGGGCCGATAAAATTGGCGATCGCTGATGAGACGCTTGCCTTCAGGGGAGAGAGCGCCCTCGTTTCAACGACGGTGGCGATCGAATGGGATGCATCGTTTACGCCATTCACGAAGTTGAGCATGAGTGCGAGGACGATTCCGGTGATGATCAGGAGATCCATCGCGATCAGGCATGGTTCCGTGAGATGTCGGTGAGGGCATGCCCGACATCGTTGTACTTCTCCATCACCCTTGCCATTCCCTCGTAGATGTCCTTGAGCTTGATGATGAGGAGCGGATCTTTTGACTGGAACAACTCGATCACCGCTCTCGAGAGAAGTTCGTTCGATACATTGTACAGCCTGTTGATCTCACGTGCGTGCTGTTCGATCTCCTCTGATCGTTTCATGGTGGCAAGATCGTCTATTCCGTGCGTGATCTCGGCGCTTGAAAGGATGATCAGGTACGAGAATTCCCTCAGGAGTTCCGTGGACTGGGGTATTCCGTAATTGCAGATCTGATGGGTAACCCAGTCGATCCGATCGAGCACATCGTCAAGTGCCGGAGCAAGGCGGGCAATCTCCTCGGGTTCCAGTGGCGTTATCAGTGAATCGTTCAGCCGCTCGTAGGTCTGCCGGGTGATCTCATCGGCTGCATGCTCGATCTGCCGGACTTTCTGCCCTTTCTCCGTTCCTGCTGGCAGTTCGTGGGTGATCTCGTTGAGAATCCCTGCTGCTTCATCGATCTTTTCAGCCATCTCCTTAAAGAGGGTGAAGAAGACTTTATCTTCCGGTAGAATCAGGTCCCGGATCCGCATAGGTACTCTTTCCTGGTACCCGGAAACAGAAAAAACTGGTGCCCGGAAAGGCTGAGGTGATTTATCCTACCGGCCTGTCGAAGAAGATGTTCTTTCCGGTGACACTCACCGGGATCCCATAGGCGACACTGCAGCCCTCCATCCAACCGAGGGACAGGCCTGCAACTCCGGCCGTATACATGATCCTGTTATCCAGGTTATGCAGGGAAGCGGTCTTTGCGGCAGACCCGATGGCGATACCGAGGTCCGTCATCTTCATGATGCAGTTTGGCCCCGCGAATGGTGGTCCCTTGACCGGGCTTTGGTCCCGGAACGCCTCCATCTCGGCACAGGAGCTGAAACCGCACCCATGGCAGTTCAGGCCCAGTGGCTCATATCCCCGGACTCCGATCAGGAGGCATGCATCGGATGCAGCGATATTCTTACCATCACGGACGAAAAAAGGCTGGGCATGCTCGTTCCCGTAACGGATCATCTCGAGCGAAAGCAGGGAACGATCAGAGTTCAGGACTGTGCGGGTCATGATCGAGTCCTTCCCCTTCCCCTTTGGTGCAGTCCGTGCCGATACCGCCATAAGGGAGACGACCAGCCGGACCGCTTCATCGGTATCCTTCATGATCGTACGTAGGGATCCGGTCAATGAAAAGGGATCCGGTCAACAAAAAGGGATCCGATCAATAAAAAGGGATCAGGTCAATAAAAAGGGATCCGATCAATAAAAAGGGATCCGATCAATAAAAAGGGATCCGAACCAGGAAGATCCGAGTTTCCCTTCCCTGAATTAAGAGACCAGCCGGCGACCAGACCCTGATCCTTAGGAAGTTGTCCGGCAGCTGGAGCAACCCGATCCTCTTCAACAATACGATCGCGAATTCGCCTGATACTCTCCCTGCCCACTGCCCCAGTGAGACGTTCCAGTTCGCCTCTTCCTGTGCTGCGATAGAAACCGTTATACCGGCATGGGAATCACGTCCTATGAAGACGGATCCATAGACTCCGAACCTGAAGGCTGCAGGGCAACATCCGGGGTAGCCCTTGTGCAGTCCTGCTGCCGGCAGGGGGAGAGCCGATGGGTGCTTGAGGAGACGCTACCATGACTGTACGAGAACTGGGTCACGACATCTACTGGATCGGGGCGATCGACTGGAACCGGAGACTGTTCGACTCCCTGATCCCTCTCCCGGAGGGGACAAGTTACAATGCCTACTATGTGAAGGGGAGCGAGAAGTCCGCCCTTATCGATACCGTTGATCCGACCAAGGAATTCGAGTTTGTCTGCAACCTGATCAAGCTCGGTGTTGAAAAAGTGGATTATATCGTCATCAACCATGCAGAGCAGGATCACTCAGGATCGCTTCCCATGGCTTCAGAGCTCTTTCCGGAAGCCCGGATCGTCGTCAGCGAGAAATGCAAAGATCTGGTGGTGAGCCTGCTTGAGATCGCCCCGGAACGGTGTCTCGTGGTGAAAGACCATGACACGATATCCCTCGGCGACCGGACCCTCGAATTTATTATGGCCCCCTGGGTCCACTGGCCGGAGACCATGTTGACCTATCTCCGGGAGGATAAAATTCTGTTCTCATGCGATCTGTTCGGTTCCCACATCGCAACAAGCACTCTGGTGGTGCACGATGCGGCGGAGATGTATCGCCCGGCAAAACGGTACTATGCTGAGATCATGATGCCGTTCCGGATGCAGATCCGGGACCACATGAAGAAGATTGCTGACCTCAAGATCGAAATGATCGCACCCAGCCACGGTCCCCTGTACCAGCCACCCGATCCAATCCTTGCGCTTTACAGTGATTGGATCTCGGATACCGTGAAGAATGAGGTCGTCATCCCGTATGCAAGCATGCACGGGAGCACTGAGAAGATGGTGCTTCACCTGGCCGGGGCTCTCATCGATCGCGGTATCGCAGTCAAACCATTCGACCTGACAAAAACGGACCTTGGCGAACTGGCCGCCGCTCTGGTCGAATCTGCCACCATCGTCATCGGCACCCCGACCCTCCTCTTCGGGCCGCATCCTCTTGTCGCCAATGCCGCATTCATCACCAACCTGATCAGGCCGAAAGCGAAATATGCGACGGTAATCGGGTCGTACGGGTGGGGGGGAAAGACCGTGGAGGCAGTCAAGGGAATGCTGAACCACCTTTCTGCCGAGATCATCGATCCCGTCTATGTGAAGGGAGCCCCCGACTCTGCCTGCCTGCGCGAACTCGAAGCCCTCGCAGAACGGATTGCTGCAAAGCACCGGGAAGCAGGCCTGCTGAACGATTCACCTCCTCCGCTGCCATGAGCAAGGAACGATTCGAAAGAACCCAGTACCTGGTACTCCTGGGAGGGGGGAATCACCAAAGGAGCCCGGGAAAATGAATGGCCAACCCTCATTCCGGGAAGCCGTTTCTGCCCGGGGCGGCGTGTATGTTATTGGTGTTGCAGGGGATTCCGGTTCAGGGAAGACCAGCTTCACCCAGTCGATCCGGCAGTTGCTGGGAGAGGAGCTGGTCTCGACCATCACCCTTGACGACTACCATCTCCTCGACCGGGAACAGCGGAAGGAACGGGATATCACCCCGCTCGCGCCCGAGGCAAATGATCTCGGAGGGCTCGAAAAGGACGTGGCGTCCCTGAAGCAGGGGGCGGCAATCGAGAAAATGGTGTACAACCATTCGACCGGCACACTGGAAGGGCCGGTCCTGTTCCGCCCCTCCAAAATCGTGATCCTGGAAGGCCTGCATCCCCTGTATACCAGTACCCTCCGTTCGCTCATTGATTTCTCCCTCTATGTCGACCCGGCAGACGATGTGAAAAAGGAATGGAAACTGAAGAGGGATATGGAAAAGCGCGGCTATACCCGGCATGAAGTGATGGAAGAGATCCAGAAGCGGCAGGCCGATTACCACCGGTACATTGCACCCCAGAGAGAGTATGCCGATGCCGTGATCCATATCGGGTTTTCACGCTATGGACGTGATCTCGGTTGGCAGAAGAACATCTATCAGACCACCCTCGCCCAGATTCCGTTCAGCGATGAACTTCCGAGGACGGATCTGGCGCTGAATCTTCCTGCCCTGATGACCCTCATTCCAGGGCAGTTCTCTCTCTCCTATTCCCGTCTGATCCTTGGCGGCCGGACCCTGGCCTCGCTCACGTTCGATGGCGAATTCGATTGCCATTTCATCTCGGGCCTCCGCGATCTCTTTTCAGGGGACGCAGGGGTAAGCCCCTGCCAGATCCTGGGCGAACGGGATATGCTCACCGCTCCGGATGTTGTTCGGGCAATGCTCGCCTGGAGAATTATCCAGGATATTATTTCAGAGCAATAAAAAGGAGAGAACCGGCTCACCACGCAAAAAAGATAATCTCCTTACAACAATCATTGTCTTACAATGGGCCGCATGCGGTATTTTTCCACCGTGTTTGCCGAACTTGGGGGAATGCTCGAATACATCGGCCCGATGACTGCAGTTCCCCTTCTTGTTGCGGTCGCATTCAGGGAGTATTCACTCCTCCTTCCCATGGCTGCCGTTCCTGCAACCCTTTTTGCACTGGGCTTCCTTCTGAACCGTCTTCCACGGAGAAAAGAGGATATCAGGCTCTCCTCCGCCTTCTGTTCTGTGGCACTGGTCTGGCTCGTTTTTGCGCTTGTCAGCACCATCCCTTTTATCCTTGTGCTTGACCTGTCCCTTACCGATGCCCTTTTCGAGACCATGGCCGGATGGACAGGTACCGGATTTTCCCTTCTGCACCCGTCCGGTTATATCCCTGAAACATTGCTGTTCTGGCGGACATTCATGCAATGGATCGGAGGGATTGGGGTTATTGCCCTCTCCATCACCATGGCAGGCCGTGGAGGTCTGGTGCAATCACCGCTCTTCAGGTCCGACAGCAGGAGTGAACGGATCCTTCCTGGGGTGATTGCAACAGGAAAGGAGATCTGGGCAGTCTATGTCTTCCTTACCCTCATCGGTGCAGGGGTGATACTGATTGCGGGAGTTCCCCTCTACGAGGCGATCATGCTCTCGCTGACTACCATCTCCACCGGAGGCTATCTCCCTTTTGAGGGGGGTCTTGCCATATATGAGAGCAGGCTCCTCGAATATCTTCTCATCCCGGTGATGATTGTCGGTGCAACACCCTTTACCCTCTATTATATCTCCTACCGGAAACGGAAACTCTCCCTCTTTGGTAACGAGCAGGTCAAACTGCTCCTCCTCTTCCTTGCGGCAGGCTCAGCCGTGGTTATCGCGGATCTGTACTATCTTAACAGCCTCCCGCTCACTGAGGCCGTGAGGCAGGGCCTCTTTTTCACCGCAGCGGCTATCAGCACGACGGGATATCAAGGCCAGCAGATCCAGTTGTTTCCCAGTGTCACCATCGTATTCCTTATGCTCCTGATGTTCATCGGTGGCTCTTCCGAGAGCAGTGCCGGCGGGGTCAAACTCTCCCGCATTGCGATCGGATACCGGGGAATACTCTGGTGGTTCAAACGGGTCTTTGTCCGGACAAAGGTTCTGGTCCCCTTCATGTATGGGGGAGTTAAAGTCCCCGAGAGCGTGGCAGAGCCGGAATTGTCCAAGAACATGCTGGTGATCATCCTGTCGGTGCTGACCGTATTCATTGCAACGATGGTGGTACTCCAGTTCCATCTTATCTCTCTTGATGTGACCAATCTGGTCTTTGACATCGTCTCTGCCCTGAGCTCCTGCGGACTTTCGGCTGGGTATGTCACGCCCGGGATGCCGTTTGTATCAAAATGGGTCTTCATCATCGTCATGTGGATCGGACGGCTCGAAGTTATCCCGGTGATTGTGCTCCTCCTTGGGATCTTCCGTGCTGGCGATTAGCCGGACTCAAGTAAACTGGTGTAAACTTCAGAATAGCTAATATAAAATACCGACTTAGATCTGATAATGAAACAGATCGCCCTGTACGGAAAAGGGGGTATCGGAAAATCCACCACTTCCACCAACATATCAGCAGCCCTTTCCGGGATGGGGCTCGATGTCCTCCAGATTGGATGCGATCCGAAACGTGACAGTACCCGGATGTTGATGCACGGCAGGCTGATCCCCACGGTGATGGATCAGGTCCGGGAACGGGGCGACAAGGCAATTACGCAGGAAGACGTGGTATTTACCGGGTACGGGGGTGTCCGGTGTGTTGAGGCAGGTGGCCCAGAACCCGGGGTTGGCTGTGCCGGCAGGGGGATCATAGCCACCTTTCAGGTGCTCGAAAGGCTTGGAGCCCTCCATGCGGATGTGGTCGTGTACGATGTGCTTGGTGATGTGGTCTGCGGTGGCTTTGCTATGCCGATGAGGGAAGGGTATGCACAGGAAGTATACCTCGTTACTTCAGGGGAACTGATGTCCCTGTATGCTGCCAATAATATCTGCAAAGCCATCCGGCGGCTATCCGGGCGTTCACGCGGCCAGTGCCGGCTCGGCGGAGTGATCTGCAATGCCAAGAACCTCCCCGATGAGAAGCAACTGGTCGCCACCTTTGCGGAAAGGATAGGAAGCACTCTTATCCAGTTTATTCCAAGGGACCCGGTCGTTCAGCGTGCTGAGCTCAACCGCATGACCGTCATCGAGTATCTTCCCGGGTCTGACCAGGCAGAGGCATACCGCCTCCTTGCCCGAAACATCATCGAGAACCGGCGGCTCGATATTCCCGAACCTCTTGAGATCGCAGAGCTCGAGAATCTGGCATATGATTTCATCGCGGACTGAAGGATGCACCCTGACAGGTGCACTTTCTGTTACCACATCGGTCCAGGATGCCATCACGGTCATCCATGGCCCCGACGGATGTGCCCATCACAATTTTTCCCTTCTCCATGCCCTCCATTTCGATAACGACCAACTGACCCTGCCATCCATCCTCTCGAGCTCGCTGAAGGAGCAGGAGATCATTTTCGGTGGCGAGATTGCTCTCGAAGAAACTCTCTCGGGAGCCATGGGCGAAAGCCCGGGCGCCATTTTCGTGCTGACCTCCTGTGTCGCTGCAGCGATAGGGGACGATGTCAGGGCGGTCTGCAACGAGATCAGGGGATGCCCCGTTGTCGTCATCCCCACCGGAGGATTCCTCGGGGGTGGCTTTTCTGACGGTGTGAGATCAGCCCTTATTGCCCTCTCTGAACTGGGGAAAGGAGGAGATCCCAATGGAACCGTAACCCTTGTCGGCGAGAAGAACCTTGAGTATGAGGCAGAGGCAAACTACCGTGAAGTGCAGCGCCTTCTGGGATTGCTCGGTGTGAAGGTCCGTCTCCGTTTTGTCAGGAACATTGCCGTTTCCGAGATTGCACAACTCGGGTCTTCCTCGCTCAATATCCTCCGGGAAGAATCTCTTGCTGATATCGGCGATCTGCTCAAAGGCCGGTTTGGTACCCCTTATCTTCCCTCGTTTCCTCTTGGATTCGAGGGGACACTCACGTTTCTGTCCCAGGTGGGTCACGCGTTGAACACCGGGAGTGACCGGGCAATCTCAATGGAACTGGAGCGCCAGAAGGGGATCATAGACCAATTTTCAGAATTGAGAGGAAGAGCGGTCAACATCTGCCATACCGACCATATGCCCGCTCCGCTCCTTAGCGAGGTGCTGGAACTGTTTGACCTTCAGGTAAAAGAACGGGGACAGACCCTCACCCTGCCCGACCCGATCCCGGTCGGGACTTCAGGACTTTCCCGTATGCTCAGCCGGTGGCAGAGGGTACTTCATGCGTGACTGCCGGAACGCCCTGTGGCCTTGCGCAATGACAGGAGCGGTCACCTGCTTTGCAGGGATCCGGGGGATCGGGACCATCATCCATGGACCGAGCGGATGCTACTTCTTTCCCGCGACAGTCCTTCACCGGAGGCTTTACTGCACCTTCCTGATCGAGGAAGATATCATCTTTGGTGCCGAGGCACGGCTCCTTGAGCTCGTGGAGAGGCTACGGGAAGAGTACGAAGCAGTCGCTGTGGTGAATACCTGTACTCCTGCTATCACCGGCGAGGAGATACGGACCTGTCTGCCGGGAGAGATCCTTATGGTCGACAGTCCCGGTTTTCTCGGAAATTTTGAAGAAGGATACCATGCCGCCTGCAGAACCCTCCCTGCCAGGACCGATCCCGAAATTGCCGGGGTGAACCTTGACGGGTTGCAGCTCCTTGATCCGTTCTGTGCGGGAAATGCTCTTGAAGCACAGCGGATCCTCGCTGCAGCCGGTGTTGGTGTCGCCGCCCGGTTCTGTGATGAAACCCTTGGTGGGATGAGGCATTCTTCAGGGTATTCCGTCCATACAAATCCCGATCTCTCTTCCGGGTTTGGCCGGAGCATGGGAACTCTTCTTGGGATAGCCGAAACCGGGGAGACGCTCAAACGCCTTGAGAAAACTCTTGAGGGCGTTGACCTGGAAGCGTTTGAGTACGACATGGAGAGTGTCGGGAGTGCAATAGAAACCTCCTGTGAGAAATTCCTGATGCGGCATGATCCGCCCGTTGTGGCCATCTTCTCGGGCTTCTCTTATGCCGATTTTGCCGCTCGGATGCTGAAACACTACCTTGACGCTTCCGTTACCATTCTCGGTCTCCGCAATGCTCCTGGTAATTCACGATTCAGAACCGCGGAAGCCTGCTCTCTCTCAGCCGTGCAGGATCTTATTGCCGCAGACCCGCCCGATCTCTTGCTGGGTTCTTCCTTTGAACGTATGGCATGTCCCGATGCCGCTTTCGTCCCGTTCACCTATCCCCTGAGGGGCATGGTCAGGCTGAAAGCACGGCCTCTCGTCGGGATTCAGGGGATTGCAGGGTTGATGGAGGATGTTCGCAATGCCTGCCTTGATCACCAGGATTCCCTGAATACCTGAAAAAGAATCTTTTTATGGTATTTTGCAGGAACAGACTGTTTTCCAGTCATGCAACCCTGACTACTCCCGGCCGGACACTTTCGCACTGCACAGATTGAACGTTTATATAG
>JAKLGZ010000027.1 GCA_022710385.1 Methanoregula sp. | reverse complement strand
AGCCTGGAGAGCGCGGGGTCACCGGGATCATAGTCGCGGGTGTGCAGTGTTTTTATGAACTCGATGAAGGAGAAGGCCTCCATGACGGCACTCACTCCCTTCACCGGGTAGAGCGACCCATGACCTGGTGTCCCATGGAATATGCAGCAGAGCCGCATCAGCCCCTTCTGACCTACATTGGGGGAGAGGGGGGGTGTCGGCTCTGCAATAAGGGTGTCACAGGGGATCAGCATATTTCCCGCGAGCAGTTTCCTGATGCCGTTGGTACCGCTGGTCTCTTCATCGCAGACGAATGCCAGGTCCGCAGGGAGTTCATACTCTTCATCGATCACCTCCCTGCACGCGGAAAGGATCGAGGCACATCCCCCCTTCATGTCGGTGCTTCCCCGTCCCCAGACCTTGCCGTCCTCGATCGTTCCGGAAAACGGATCATGCCGCCATGAACGGGAGAGGGCAGGGACCACATCAACATGCCCGCAGAAGAGCAGCCTGCCCTTCGGTTTTGCCAAGACGAGGTTGTACTTACCGCCTTTGCTCCTGATCACCCGCGTTTTTATTCCGCACTCATCCGTAAAATTCTGGATGTACTCGATCACGTCCCTGGTATCCCCAGGAGGGTTCTCACTCCGGATTCGGACAAGGTCGGCACAGAGGTGGGCTGGTGTCACCGTATTCTCTCCCGTATTATCGTTCAGCTGCAGCGCTTGAACTCGGCGAACCTTGTAGCGAGCGATGCATCCTCATAGAGGCTTTTCAGGAAGTCCTGTTTGAAGAACTCCTCGATCATCATGAAGAATACGTGGGGAAGAATCGCCTCACGGCTGTCCCGGTCAAGGACAATCCTGAAGCTGATGTAGGATGCCGGATCCCCATCGTCATAGATCTTCCGCCAGAGCGAGGGGAGGTCATCGAAGATTCCAGGATGGTTCACCTTGAGCCAGTTGACAAATGCCGGGAACTTCGCCCGGTCGCCCTTCTTCTCCTCATCAATCCTCCACCGGAGATACTGGCCTGCCATGATATTCTTGGGCGACTGGTAGGTGTAAGCCAACAGTCCGACGGTGTAATCGATATGGGCGAGGGCATCGATAAAGTAGAAGTTGAGTACCGGATCCCAGAGGGACTGATCGTGAAGGACGAGCGATTTCTCATACAGGTGCTCAAGGACGTGAACGTACTCCTTGTCTTCATTCATAGGATCCTGTTCGCCATGGAGTGGTATATAAATTCGTAACGGGACAGGGTGCCCCGGAACGCCGGAGGCTGCTCCACTCCCTTATCGGAAATAGGGAACGCGGCGCCTGACCGCCTCGGCAAACAGTTCGCGCAGCTCCTCTTTGGTCTTTCCCCTGACGTCCACGTGGTTGTCGGTCCGGAGAAGGCAGGGTTTCAGTTTCCCATCGGAGGTGACCCGGAGACGGTTACAGAAGGCACAGAACTCAGTATTATGGAGCGGCCGGACCACCTCGACTTCTGATCCTTCGAGACAGTACTTCTTCCGGTGATGCATGCGGCGGGTCAGGACCTGGGTCGACCGCTCGGAGAGCTGCTGCTCAAGCCCGTTCAGCTCGCTGTGGTAATTGCATCCTTTCATCTCCATCAGTTCGATCAGCTGGAGAACCAGGTTCCGGTTCCCCTTTACGAACCTGATGAAGTCATCGATCTCGTGCTCGTTGATCCCTTTCAGGACCACCACGTTCAGCTTGACTGGCGTCAGTCCGGCGTCAAGGGATGCATCGATCCCTGCAAGGACCTGGTCGAGGCAGTCCTTTCCGGTGATGGCCCGGTAGGTCTCGTGGTTCAGGCTGTCGAGGCTGACGTTCACCCGCGAGAGCCCTGCATCGGCGAGTGCAGGAGCAATATCGGCTAGGAGGGTCCCGTTGGTGGTCATCGAGCTCTCCATGCCTGGGGGGACCGACCTGACGATCTCGAGCAGGTCCCTCCGGAGCAGGGGCTCTCCCCCGGTAAATTTGACGCTCCGGAACTCAAACTCAGATGCCACCTCCATGATCTGTGCGATCTCAGATGCGCTGAGGCTCGCTTCCGGAAGGACCTCACCCTCGGCATGGCAGTACACGCAGCGGAGGTTGCAGGCGGGAGTGAGGCTCACCCGCAGGTTGGTGACCGGGCGGTTATACGGATCCTTCAGTCTCATGCATGCTCACGTGGTTCTTTCCGATGATGTAGATCTCTGCGCTCCCTTTCCTGCTCACCGAACTTTTAAAGGTCCTGACAGAGAGGAAATGGTCCTGTACTTCACGATACAGCTGCTGAAAATCCTCTCCCTGGAATGCCTTGGCCACGAAATTCCCGCCTGGCTTTAAAACTTCGCAGGCGAAGGAGAGGGCGTCCTCGCCAAGGGCGATGGACCGTGCCTGGTCATAGCTCTTGTGTCCGGAGAGTTTTGGTGCCGCGTCCGAGGTCACCACGTTCACGACCCCGAGAAGATTCCGTGCCTCGGAACGGATCTCCCGATCGGCAATGTCCCCGGTCAGGGTAATGACCCCATCAATGGGGACTATCGGGGAAAGGTCGATCCCGAGTACTGTTCCCCGGGTAAGCCCCCGGATCACCTGGAGCCAGCTCCCTGGTGCAGCCCCAAGATCCACGACATTGTCCGTCTCCCGGATAATGTGGTGGCGGTTCTGGATCTCGATCAGTTTATAGGCCGCCCTCGATCGGTACCCTTCCCGCATTGCACGAAGATATGCACTGTCTCTGCTCCATTGAGAACCCAGTCATGCCACCTCCTTCCTCTTCACGTTGCCGGCCCCGTATCAAAAGTAGATATTATTAAAATGTGGTCGCATAGTGTATAATAGACTCTATATAAGGGGTGTATGATGTTAAAAGCAACGATTGATGCAGATATTCTGAAGGAGTCAATAGACGCGATATCAGCGCTTGTCACCGAATGCCGGCTTCATACGGATGAAAACGGATTTTCAACCCGTGCTGTGGACACCGCCAACGTGGCAATGGTCTCGGTCACCCTAAAGAAGGAAGCATTTGAGGGATACGGATCAACCAGGAACGAGCTCGGGCTCGACATCGCCAAGATGAAGAACATCTTTGGCATGATGGGGAAGAATGATGTCATCACCCTTGAACTCCCCGAGGAGAGCCACAAGCTGCAGATCAGTTTCGAAGGATACCGTTATTCCCTCACCCTCCTTGACCCGAATACCATCAGGAAAGATCCGAATCTCCCCAATATCGATCTCCCCGGGCGCGTCGTCCTTTCCGGTGCCGAGCTGAACAATACCATCAAGGCAGCATCGGTAGTCTCCGACAAGATTGCCCTCGGAATCGATCCGGCAACCCAGACATTTTTCATGTCAGCTGACGGGGATACCGATCATATCCGGCGCTCCTTTGGCAAGGACGAAGTCAATTTCATCAACGGATCCGAATCCCGTTCCCTCTTTTCCCTCGATTACCTGAAGGACATGGGTAAAGTGATGAGCCGGGCAGCCGAGGTCGAGGTCGCTCTTGGCATCGATCACCCGGCCAAGTTCTCCTTCTATATCGCGAACGGAAACGGCCACGTGGAGTATCTCCTCGCACCCCGGATCGAGGCCGACTGAATGCGGGTCTCCCTTGAATTGAAAGACCTCGCAAAATATCCTTTTTTGAAAGAAAGCCAGCAGTTCATCGGGGCTTCAACCGATACAATCGAGCAGTTCCTTGCGGGAGCGTCCGGGAGGATCGCCGTCCGCCATGCGATGGAGAGGATCCGGGTCTCCCTCAGAATGGCTGAACGGGATGGGAACAGTGAGCGGATCCCCTCTGACAGTATCGACGTGAAACTCTCCATCTCCGGGTATGTTCTTGCCCGGATCATCATCTCCTGCGCTGCTGACCGTGCCCTCATGGAGCGCCTCGTGCGGTATGAAGCCGGGCGCGCCTATGCCTTTCTTCTTGATGAAGACGACGGGAAGAGAAAATACATCGCCTCAAGCGTGGGACTTCAGCTCGGATCAGACAGTCTCCCGGTAATCCAGTATGTCGAGACGGTCGCGGGGCTCCACGAAGAACGCTGGAGGCTCGTGAACCGGGATGTTGCAGGGGGGTGTGTCGCGGTCAGCCCCCAGGAGATGAACGAACTCTTAAAAGAGCAGATCCGGGTTGTCCTCCTCCGGCAGCTCCCCCTGCGGGTACCGGAAAAGGTGTGCAGCATGCTCGGTCCACAGGTAGGTGAGATCCGGGATGCCTATCAGAAGACGATCCTCGAGCAGTTTGGTTCGGTTGAGGAGGACTGTTTCCCCCCCTGCATCCAGGCCCTTGCAACCGCCCTTACCGCAGGAACCAACCTTCCCCATTCCGGGCGTTTCGCCCTCACGGCTTTTCTTCACAATATCGGTATGGGACCTGCCCAGATCATCGAGCTCTACTGCAGGGCACCGGATTTCGATCTCTCAAAGACCCAGTATCAGGTAGAGCACATATCAGGAAGGAGTGGCACGGAGTATACCGCCCCCTCGTGTGCTGCCATGAGAACCTTCGGGCTCTGCATTAAGAGCGACGGGATCTGCGCCAGAATCAACCACCCGCTCAACTACTACCGGTTGAAAAAAAAGAAGGAGAAAAAGGATCCTACTCCGCCTTCTGATTGAGGTACAGCCCTGCTGCACTCATGATGATGGCAAAGATGATTATCGTCGCGAGGTACGCGATGCCGTCATTGAGGACCATGGGGAGGATCCAGAGTAGGATCAGAAAGACGGCAAATGCTGCAGCCGCCACTGCGATATCAACGATTCTTGGATCCATGGTTTTCCGGACCGTTTCCATACTATCCTGTACGTTGTTGTCCCTTATTGTTTTATCCCGCCAGTCCGCTGGGATCATGCATCTCTCCTCCGTGTGGGAAAGGGATTTATGCCTGGTATGCCCACAGTGATCACGATGAACGGGGAGATCCGCACCACGGTCCTTCAGGAGCTTGAGGCTGCAGTGCAGGAGCTGATTCGTGTCATGGCTGCTGACCTCATCCCTGAAGTCGGGAGCAACATTGCCTATGCGATCTCTCAGGCGAAGGACAAGGACGATGTTGCCGCGGTGCAGGGCAGGATTGTGCGGCTCGCAGGAGCCCCGCACCCTGTCGGCCCCGTTTTATTCGGAGCAAGCGACCACGTGGCCAGGATCGTGCTCACCGCGATAAAGTTTGACCCCGGCGTGAGGTCCGCGGCAAATATCAGATTCACCCCGGAGATTATCGGGATCATCGAAGATCTCCTCCTTGAGACCTGTTCCTTTGACCGGGAAAGAGAACCGCCGGGGACGCGCACCATGGACTGGGGAGTCGCCTTCTGCTGCCGGTCAGGCGTCCCGGATGTTATTTTTGACCGGGGCGCAGTCGGAAAGGAGCCCATGGTGCGGATCCTTGCTGAGCATCCTGCGGAGATCGTCGCAATAATCCGGCGAATCAGCACCCGGCTCGGGACGGTGCAGGAGGGGAAGGATTAAACCGGAATACCGGGCGATCCTGCCATATGTTTTTATGCCATCACGGAGCATTACTTAAGAATACACCGGTGAAAAGAGTATGGGAATCAAGCCGACTTACATAAAGGCACTCGGGCTGGAGATCCTCGGGAGCTACGGTCCACGTTTTTCAAAGGATTTTGACGAGAACAAGCAGATTGTCAGCGAAGTGACTACGGTCGAGAGCAAGCGGGTGCGGAACCGGGTTGCCGGATTCATCACAAGAAAAATTAATACAGGAAGATACTAGATTACCCTCTTGTATGTTCGAGGGAGTTCTTCCTGCAGTCATTACCCCTTTTCAGAGAAACAGTTCGATGGACCTTGACCTGCCGGGTCTTGCGTCAAACCTCGAGTTTCTGATAGAGAATGGTGTGCACGGGATAGTCCCGTGTGGATCCACCGGGGAATCAGCAACGCTCAGTTTTGAGGAACATGAGACTGTCATCGAGAAGACGATCGATGTGGTCAACGGGCGGGTGCCGGTCATTGCAGGCACCGGTTCCAACAACACTGCGGAAGCCGTGCGGTTCACCAAGGCAGCAAAGGATCTCGGTGCCGACGGGGTGCTTGTCATCAGCCCTTACTATAACAAGCCGAACCGGTCCGGGCTGGTCAAGCACTACACGATCCTCGCAGACCTGGACATCCCGGTCATCGTGTACAATGTACCAGGGAGGACGGGCCAGAACCTCCCCCCCGATCTCGTTGTGGAACTGGCGAAACATCCCAATATCGTCGGGATCAAGGAAGCCTCGGGCGATATCGGCCAGATCTCGCGCATCATTGAGGGAACCCTTGATGAGGAGTTCCAGGTCATTTCCGGGGACGACAACCTGACGTTTCCCATCCTGGCCCTGGGGGGAAGCGGCGTCATCTCGGTCGCAGCAAACGTAGAGCCGGGCCGGATGGTCGCCATGTTCGAGGCGTTCTGCGAGAGTGACTTTGAGACCGCTCTCGACCTCCATTATGAGCTCTCGCCTCTCTTCCGGTCGATGTTCATCGATACCAACCCGATACCGGTCAAGAAAGCAGTGGAACTCCGCGGCATGGCAGCGGGTTCTGTCAGGCTGCCCCTTGACGAGCTTGACCATGAGAAGACCTCACGGCTGCGGGAGGTCCTCGCCAGCTATGATTAAGGTGGTGGTCTGCGGTGCCCTTGGGCGGATGGGCACAACGGTAGGCCGGCTCGCGAACGAAGCACCCGACATGGAACTTGTCGGGGGAATCGATCTCCGCGGGGGCTCTTTTTTTGGCGTAGACGTCACCGAAGCAGCGCAGATTGATACGCTCCTTGCTTCGGCCAGACCGGATGTGCTCATCGATTTCACTGCGCCGGCTGCCTCTGTCAGCCATGTCAGGGCTGCTGCAAAGAGCAGAACCGCGGTGGTGGTGGGGACGACCGGTATTTCACCCGAGCAACGGGCTGAGATGGAAAAAGCGATCAAGGGGACCATCCCTGCGGTGATCTCAAGCAACTTCTCAATCGGGGTGAATATCTTCTGGAACCTGCTCAGGGAGGCTGCCCGGATGCTGCCAGAATATGACGTGGAACTGATAGAGGCACATCACCGTTACAAGAAGGATGCCCCGAGCGGAACGGCTAAGACCATTCTTCAGATCCTTGATGAAGAGCTCGGTTTGCGGGAGAAGAAGTATGGGCGGGAAGGGATGATGGAACGCGGCAGGGAGATCGGCGTCCATGTTATCAGGGGAGGCGACATTGTTGGCGATCACTCTGTTCTCTTCTCCGGTAATTACGAGACCATCACCCTCTCGCACCGGGCCTATGACCGGTCGGTGTTCGCTCACGGGGCACTCAAGGCCGCCCGCTGGGTGTCCGGAAAGAAGCCCGGCATCTATGGGATGGCGGAAGTGCTTGACCTGAAGTGACCGTTCAGAATAGCTCGAACGAAACCTATTTCTTTTGTCTGGAAAAAACGGGTAAGGTATATCATGACAGCTGTTGTTGACAAGGACAAGTGCACTGCCTGTGAGACCTGTATCGATGAATGCCCTGCTGCCGCAATTAGTCTGAATGACGGGAAGGCAAAAGTTGACAAGGACCTCTGTGTCGACTGTGGTTCCTGCGTTGATGTCTGTCCGTCAGAGGCCATCACCCTGGAATAAAAACACACGATTTAATTACTCCGACTGACTAACTGCTTTTACTTATGATCAATGTCGGAGTGCTTGGTGCTACAGGAGCAGTCGGGCAGAGGTTTGTTCAGCTCCTGGCTGAGCATCCATGGTTCAACCTGACGACACTTACTGCTTCCGAACGGAGTGCAGGGAAGAAGTACCGTGATGTCGTCAAGTGGCGTCTTGATGTACCTTTCCCGGACAACATCGGGGATATCCGTGTCAGCCCCACGAACGTGGCCAGTCTGAAAGAGGTGGACCTGGTCTTCTCGGCCCTCCCTGCTGAAATTGCCAAGGATGTGGAGACTGCATGCGCAAATGGCGGGCTTGCCGTCTGCAGCAATGCGAGTTCCCACCGGATGGAACCGGATATACCCCTGGTTGTCCCGGAGGTAAACCCCGATCATCTGGCGCTGATCGATGTGCAGCGGGATCATGGGCGGGACGGATTCATCGTCACCAACCCCAACTGCTCAACCATCGTGATGACGCTTGCACTTGCGCCTGTCCGTGGATGCTCCTTCCAGAAGATCCATGTCGCAACCATGCAGGCAGTATCGGGGGCCGGGTTTGAGGGGGTCCCTGCCATGGGGATCTATGACAATGTTATCCCCTACATCGGCCAGGAAGAGCAGAAGATGGAGACCGAGACCCTCAAGATTATGGGCACGTTCAGGAACAACGCGGTCCAGCCCGCCCCATTCCAGGTCAGCGCCAGCTGCCACCGCGTCCCGGTGCTTGACGGCCATACCATGGCGATTTGGCTCGATACCCGGGAACCGGTAGAGAGGGTAAAAGAGGCATTCCTCCGCTACAAGCCACCCATCGAGGGTCTGCCGACACAGCCGAAGGAATCGGTCCATTTCTTCGATGAGCCTGACCGGCCCCAGCCCCGGCTGGACCGCAACCGGGGGAACGGGATGACGGTATCGGTGGGACGGCTCCGCGAAGGTATCCGTTTTATCGCCATGGGGCACAACACCATCCGCGGGGCGGCAGGGGCCTCTGTACTGAATGCTGAACTGATCTCCTCCAGAAAGTATCTCTGAAGTGGTATCCATGCTGAAAGACAATACAGTATTCGTCGGTAACAAGCCAGTCATGAACTACGTGCTTGCAGTGGTAACCCAGTTCAACAATGGAGCCTCGGAAGTCGCGATCAAGGCACGGGGAAAAGCCATATCGAGGGCTGTTGATACCGCTGAGATAGCCCTGAACCGGTTTCTCGAAAACGTGAGCAAGAAAGAGATCATCACCTCGACTGAGATCATCGACACTGACAGTGGAAAGACAAACGTGTCAAGCATTGAAATTGTCCTGGTAAACCAGCGATAATTCCTTCCCTTTTTTCCTGCGTTCCCCGTCCCTCCCTGGCATGTTCATACAACCTCCCGGTTCAGCCGCTGCACCGGGCGGGTCATTCAGGTAACTACCAGAAAGGATATAAGACACTCAACAACACTTAGTATTCAATGAAAGGCTGGGCTCTCGCAGGGTGCTTTATGTTTCTGGCCGTCCTTACCGTGCCGGTCTTCGCGAACACGAATACCGATAAGTATGGGTACATCACGATAGAGGCGGTCGACATTACCCTCGACGGGGGGAAAGCCACCATCGATATGAAGTATTCCCTTGATGAACCGACACGAGTGATCGTCCTTCTCCTCGGAAAACAGGATCTGAAAAACAGACTCCTCACCGTCCTCAATTATGAGGATGCCGAGGTGAAAAATCTCGACCTCAATTCCGCTGAACTGGTGGTGGATGACATCTCTTACTCGTACGGGCGGGGGGTCTACTGGTTCCCCTCTCACACGTTCAATGTTCTGATCCCCACGCTCCGGATCACCACCCCGCAGGTCTCACGGGAGTACGCTGCAGTGACTGAGATCCCGAATGGGATCGGTTATTTTGCCTCATAATCTCCCTGTCTTCTTTTGGGATGTCCTCGCTGTCCGGATAATGGAATAACAAAAAACCGGAATCGTGGCAAACACCTTCCAGGATACCCATCAAGATTGGTCCGGAATATTGTCTGCCACTTGTGGAGTTAGTACCCTTTCATAGTATTCGTTCTTCACAACTCTCCCTTCGATACAAGACATACGATACAGGAGAGCAAAAGACCGGGAGAGCTCGTGAAAACAGAATTATGGGAGGGGGACCTCCTGCCGCTGGGGGGATTCCCGAGTCAGCAGGGCAAGGTGCGGGTCAGAATTTTCCGGAATCCATCACTGAAACCGGGAATACCCTGGAAGATGAACAGATTGGATGAGCTGCATCGCTCCTCCCATTTCCCCTCCCCTTTGCGGGGCCCTCTCCCTCATTTACGTACGTTTCCTTTGGAGAACGGATAAATTGAGCACGCTATCGTGGGGAAGGAAAAAAATGTCCGCTCTTTCAGACCAGCTCGATGACTTCGGGTGTTTTATCACTCGTGTTCATATACCGGTTCACGAGATACTGGATCCCGATACCGGCAAATGCACAGAGGAGCCCGCCAATCGTGCCGTACAGCATGTAGGTGATTGCATTGGCCGTGGAGAAGGGGAAATCCGGGACATTGCTTACCGCTATGGCATAGATGCTCGCGCCATAGGTGATCAGGCCGATCGCACCGATGAAGAAGGGGAATATGATGACTTTGGCGAGTCTCTGGCGATCATGGAAGAAGTTGTCGATCACAATCCCGGTGGAAGCAACGATGCCGGCAAGGGCCAGCCAGAGCACGGCTCCATAGACGAAGATCAGCACATAGAGGAGGATCCCTATCTCTGTATAATAGATGAGGATATTCATCAGTCCAAGGATCACCCCGATTATAACTAGGAGGATCCCGGCGATATAGGTGACAAAGGAGAACCTGCCCCTGGTGAGCGAGGTCTGGAGGGCAGTGGCAAATCCCCTGAAGAGGTCATCGATTCCGAGACCCCGGTACAGGAGGTAGACCCCGATCGCTCCCACGACAATAACCGGTGCCAGTTCCGATCTCCCCGCAAGGTATGCGATCGGCCAGAACAGCATCAGGAGACCGATCGGCACAAGGACCAGCCTCGCCACCTTTGGATCGTTCAGGATCTTTTTGATCAGGTAGTAGGTCCCTTCGAGGTTCGGCATCTGGCTGACAATGACCCTCCGGATGCTTGAGACGGGAACCCTGGACTGGACGATGGGGATCACAAACTCATCCTCAGCCCCATCGGTAACGACGATACAGTTGTCCACCCCGGTCTCTCTCACAAGGCTGTCAATGGATGCCCCGATCTTCCGGTCCCCCTCGAGCATGTGCATGTGGTCGCCGGCGATGAGGGCTATCTCCACACTCTCCCCATCGGCAGCTAGTTCATCATAGATCTTGATCGCCTGGAATATGGCATTGACATCAGAATCCTCGGGATCGGCGAGTGCGAGGGAATATGCGGCGTTCAGGCATGCTGCCCTGCCGAGGACGGGGCTCTCGACTCGCCCTTTATACCCGATATCGTCATCGCGATCGACACAAAGAACCAGTGTCCGCCCCGTCTGCATCACAATAGAAATCGCGATCTATCTATTAAATTGTTACTTCGGATGAACGGGGTTAAAAATGAAGTTAAATAAGTTTTGAGCGCTGGAGGAGGAGGATATCATCGGTCGTGAGTTTCTCCCCGGCCCTGAACATCTTGTAGACGTGTTCGGCCTCTTTCCGGACCGCCTTCTGCTCTTTCGAGACTTTGGCTTTCTTGGTCTTCTTGCGAAGGCCTGAGATCACCTTGTCGTAATCACGCAGTTCTTTCTGGCAGGCGATGAAGTACTTGTGTTCTGCATCAGCTGCCTCCTGTGCCTCGACAAAACTGCGGTGTGATGCATCGGCTTCCTCCCGTGACTTATCGGCTTTGCGGTAGAACTCGACCATCAGGTCATGGTGTTGCTGGGCAAGTTCGGCCATCTCGGTCACCTTTGCATGCATCTCGGAGGCCTGCCTGCGGAGATCGCGGGCGGACGTGACTTTTACCTTGACTTCTTTGTTCTGTTCAAGCTCGGCCTCCTGTTCACGCATCGTCTCTTTCATCTGCTTGATCTTCTCGATCAGCTCGCGCTCCTTATCAGTGCTGATGACTTCCGTCTGCTGGCGGAATTCGAGGTGCTCGATCTGCTTCTGGAGCTCCTTCAGCCCACGGTTTTTCAGTCCGCCGTGGTCTTTCTTGAATCCTTCGATCTCTTCAAACAGGGCATTGGCCTGTTCATTGATTACGTTTCGCTGATCTTTTAAGGACTGGACCTCGTTGTTGAATTTGTCCCGCAGCTCCTTGTTCTTCTGCGCTTCTTCAACATATTCCCTGGTCTGGTTGTTCAGGGTGTTCCGTTCCCGTGCGAATTTGCTGGCATTCGCATTGAGCTCATTTCTGTGGTTTTTATGCTGTTCAGACTCGGCAAGAATCTTTTTACGTTTCTCAATCAGTTCATTCAACATGCCCTACCTCCCTCGACTACAGCCGGGCGGGTATCTCCGTTAGGAACGGTCTGCAGGATATGGATACAGTCAACTGCGCATACCTTCTGCTCATCAGCACTCATGCCAGGTATGGTAAAAGAGGTATCCCTGCAATGAATGAGTGGCTGTGCGCCAGCATGCACCGCAAATGCGATTTTGCGCGAGCCTTTGTTCAATTGTCTGTCCATCATGTTCGACTCCCGATACCAGAAGGGACGCATGTCCGGATCTCCATAAACGGTCATTCCGGAATAGCCCTTCACACAGCAGACGGTTCCGCGGGTGATAATCCTTCAGGATTTCTATATAGTACACGTTATTCCTTCATTTAATAATTTCCGAAGGAATGGGCCGGAGTCGCTGGCATGGGGGGAGGATTCTTGAC
Organism: Methanoregula sp.; assembly: GCA_022710385.1. GTDB lineage: Archaea > Halobacteriota > Methanomicrobia > Methanomicrobiales > Methanospirillaceae > UBA9949. Next base: position 3,892 of record JAKLGZ010000027.1, on the reverse strand, counting down.
GTCAGATGAGGTGATCCCGGGTATGGCATCTCCTGAACGTTCCTCCTTAACAACAGAACATATTCCTGACAGTATCCTGATTCATCTTTGTAGAGGAAGGCAGAGAGATGGGAGTGCTGGTTCAACAGGAATTTTTATATGAAACTGCCTCCGGCATTTTCATCTTTTATGCGTGTGGCCCTCAAAGGAATCATGTTATTTTTTAAAAACAGGTCAACCAGGTCTTGGACCTGATCTGTCTTATTGATGGTGGTGGCATCGTCCGGCACAAGGTGGCAGAGTGCCGGATGGTTGTTGTCGGGGCGGTATCGGTTATTTGCCCTGTCCCGGTTAAAAAAAATGACCGGTCAACTGGACCCGATTCCGCAGATGTATTGGTGGTATGGTCCGGCACAAGGTGGCAGATGTGCCGGGCAGTTGTGAATCAAGGTGGCGTGTTTTTGTTCAGAACCATTCCAGTAAGCTACCTCCGCTCGTGAAGTCCCGTGCCTTGCGGTTCCTGGGGAGCTGGGGGGCCTTCGGGTCCTCCTTCTTTCTGGCATCCTCCTCAAGGACCGACTTGTAAGAGACACGGTTTCCAAGAATCTTTCCGCTCTGGACTCCTGTCATGATGGCCATGACGCGTACCTTGCCTTCCATGTCGTTCCTGACACGGGCACCCCATATGACATCGGCGTGCGGGTCAAGTTCGTAGGTAAGCGAGGTGGCGATCTCCTCGGCATCCTGCAGGGTCAGATCACTTCCACCAGTGATGTGGATCAGGCTTCCGGTTGCTCCGCGGTAGTCGACGTCAAGCATCGGGTTGCTCAGGCATTCCCTGACAACGCTCTCAGACTTGTTCTGCTGCTTGCTCTCGCCTACCAGCATCTCTGCAACTCCTCCCTTGCTCATGATCGCACGGACATCGGCATAATCGATGTTGATGAGTGACGGCTCTGTGATAGTCTCGGAGATCCCCTTGACCGTCTCTCCAATCAGCTGATCCATCACCGAGAACGCCTGGCCGAGCGGGAGGTTGGGCACAAAGTTTTTCAGGCGGTTGTTGTCGAGCACAATGACCGAGTCGGAGTTTGAAGCGAGCGTCTCCAGCCCCTCTTCTGCGCGGATCAGTCTGGCTTTCTCGACCTGGAAGGGATAGCTGACCATCCCGACCACGATGGCACCCTGCTCTTTTGCGATCTGTGCAACCACCGGGGCCGAACCTGTACCGGTCCCTCCCCCCATGCCTGCCGTGATGAAGACGAGATCGGCGTTCTCCAAAAGAGCCTCAAGGGTAGGGCGTGCCATTTCAGCAGCACGTTTCCCGACATCGGGATAGCCCCCGGCACCAAGTCCCCGTGTCAGGGATTTGCCGATCAGCACTCTCTTGTCTGCCTGGATCATGTCGAGGTGTTGCTTGTCGGTGTTGATGGCAAGTGTCTCCGCACCGGCAACACCCATGTGGTGGAGACGGTTCACGGTATTGTTCCCGGCTCCACCGCAGCCGATGATCATGATTCGCGGCTGTCCGATGAAGTCATCATCCACACTCTGTGGACTTTTCTGTTCCTTCTCAATTTCTGCGTTTTTGAGCGCTTCATTGATGATACTCTGCATTTCTGACCCTCCTAAACCTTGAATGAAACCTGGTCACTCTCTTTGAGGACACGCCCGCCTTGCCTTTCGATCAGTTGCCGGACAGCATACCTCACTGCTTCAGAGACGGTCGGAAACTCCCCCGCTTCCACCATTTGCTGAAGCATCTCGATCTGATGGTCGGGAAGCCTGAGCGTAATTCGCTGCATTTTTTTCTCCTCATGTATGACAATTGTCAGACAATTGTCTGCTAATCATCTGTCAGAGAGCTACCTTTAGTCTGACATTAGATCAGATGATTCCTAAATAAACAGCAATAGTATATATATTTTTTCTTTCTCGTCCCAAATACCTTCTGCATACCTTAATACCCCGGTGCACCCATTTCTGAAGGGAAATTTGAGCGTGAACAACGATATCCCCCACAGAGTGTTCCACGGTGGAAAGGTCCGGCAGTTCCAGCAGGAACATGGGAAAGGTGCCATCGATTTCAGTGCGAATCTTAATCCATGGCCCCCAGCCGTCCCCCTCTCTCTCCCTGACGATCTCATTTCCAGCTATCCGGATGACCGATATCTCCTCCTCAAGGAGGCTATCGCGGAGAGGTTTCACCGGCCGGTTGAGGAGATCGCGGTAGGAAACGGATCCATTGAACTGATCAGGGTCTTCTGTCAGGCGACCTTATCCCGTGGAGACCGGGTATGGATCAGGAATCCCACCTTTGGGGAGTATGAAATGTCAGCACGCCTGGCAGGAGCCATCCCTGCAGGGGAATGGCAACCAGCGGCAGCCGGTTTCCTCTGCAATCCGAACAATCCCACCGGAGAACTCCAGAGCAGGCAAGCCGTCCTTGATCTGCTCTCCCCTGCAAAGACCCTTTTTGTCGATGAGGCATTTATCGAGCTCTCCGACATCAAGCAGAGCGTTGCTGATGTCAGGGACCCCTCCCTATTCATCTGCCGATCCCTCACGAAGAGCTTCTCAGTTCCGGGAATCCGGTTTGGGTACGGGTTCGGGGACCCAGACCTCATCGAACGGATGGAGATCATACGCCCTCCCTGGAGTGTCAACTCTATCGCCGAGCAGTTTGCAATCAGGGCATTTAGCAGGTATGAACAGCTCGAACAGTCCCGGTCCAGGATCCGGGCAGAACGGGAATGGCTCATCTCTGCCCTCCGCACCCTCCCCCTTTCGGTTCATCCCTCCGATACGAATTTTCTGCTCCTGACCTTCCCGTACGATGTCGCACCCCTCTGTTCTGCTCTCTCCGTAAGGGGCATCCTCGTCCGGGACTGCCATTCATTCGGACTCCCCAGTTCCATCCGGGTAGCGGTCCGGACGAGGGGGGAAAACCGCCTGCTCCTGGAGGCGATCGGTGAATGTATGCGCTGATACTTGCGGGAGGGAGCGGAACACGGCTCAATCTTGGTGAAAAACCACTTGTCACCTTGAACGGAAAGCCGATGATCGAATACGTTATCAAAGCCTTCCATGACGCTGGATACGAGGTCGTGGTGATCCTGACCGGAAAGACTCCGTACACCCTCAACTGGTGCAGGGCAAGGGCCATCCCCTATCTCATCGCATCAGGAGCCGGGTATATCGAAGATCTTGCCGAAGCGGCAGAGTATCTCGAGATAAGGGATCCTTTCTTTTCCTGTGTTGCCGATCTCCCCTGCCTCAGCCCGGCAACCATCCGCGAGATCAGGGAACACTACCAGAAATCCGGAAAAGAGGCCTGCTCGGTATGGGTGCCCGAGGAGCTGATCAGAAACACAGGCTCCCACCCTTCGTATTCGGGATGCATTGGCCCCATCCTGGCATGTCCGGCCGGCATCAACATACTCCGGGGGGATCTCATAGAGAAACCTCAGGATGAGCTGCAGCTCCTCCTCTGGGAGGAGAGCCTTGCATACAACATCAATACCCGGGAAGACCTGGACAGGGTTCGCCAGCTCTGCCAGGACCGATGAGCCCTCCAAAAAAACAATACAAACGAGCCAGTTTGGGCAGATTCCCCCGATTACCGGAGAAATAATATAAGCAAGCGCCGCTGAATTATACTTACTATGCAGGTCTCCCGTGAAGTCGAGCTCGAGGGGCACATCATCGACTCGGGCATCATGACAAAGGTCTTTGATCGGATCATGGACAAGGGTGGCAACTTTGAGATTATCACCTTTGAAGTAGGCAAACGGAAGACAGACCCAAGCTATGCACGCCTGAAAGTGAATACCGATACCGAGCAGCAGCTCCAGGCAATCCTCTCAGAGATCCACCGGTTCGGTGCCCACCTGCTCTTTGAAGAGGAGATTTC
>JAKLGZ010000026.1 GCA_022710385.1 Methanoregula sp. | reverse complement strand
CGATGCCGGTTCAACCCCGATCCCCTCTTTTCGTGCAAGATCCCTCTGCATCGCGAGGATCTCATCGTCGGTGACCCATTCGGCTGTACCGCCGGTCTTCCGGATCGCGGTGAGTGCCTTCTCGGCGTTGACCGGAGCTCCTATCCGTATCGCAGTGGCCACGGTCTCCGGCTCTCCTTCCGGAATCACTTCCGGGAGTCCTTCCCGTATCGCCCTGACGACCGGGCTTGAGCCCTTCGCCTGAATGCCGGTCATCATCGGGTAGCGCTCGATGAGGCCAAGTGCGTGCAGTTCACCGAGTCCTTTGTGCACGGCAGAGATATTCCCTGCATTCCCGACCGGGAGGACGATCCGATCCGGTACGCTCCCGAGCTGGTCGATCACTTCGAATCCGATGGTCTTCTGCCCTTCCAGCCTGAAGGGGTTGATCGAGTTCAGGAGGTAGAGCCCGTGGCTGATGCACAGTTCCTGCACCATCTCGAGGGCTTTGTCGAAATTACCCCTGATCGAGATGACACGTGCCCCGTGCATCAGGGCCTGTGCCACTTTTCCAAGCGCCACCTTGCCGGCAGGGAGGAGCACGACAGCCGGTATCCCGGCCTTTGCTGCATAAGCCGCAAGGCTTGCCGAGGTATTCCCGGTACTTGCACAGGCCACCGTCGATTTGTTGAGCTGGAGTGCCATACTCACCCCGACCGTCATTCCCCTGTCCTTGAACGACCCGGTGGGATTCATCCCTTCATGTTTTGCATACAGGTGTGGGAGCCCGATCTCTTCTCCGATACGTTCCAGGTGGTAGAGCGGGGTACCCCCTTCCTTCAGGGTAACCGGTGGGATGGTGACCGGAAGGAGCTCACGGTACCGCCACACAGAGATCGGACGACGATCCCACTCTTCACGCCTGATGGTGAGGGAGTCGAGATCGTACTCCACAAAGAGCAGGTGCCCGCAGGAACGGCAGGTATAGATGATCTCATCAGGAGGATAGGACCGGCCGCATTGCACGCAGGTGAGGCGATACATGCTCTAGATCTGAGTGGTCATCGCAGATATACGCATCCGGTATTGCAACTGATCCCATTCCTTTGGTCAGGCCGGGTTTCGGGAAAAATCATCCAACAGACCGTTCTGGTATACGGGGAGCGCCTCGCGGACACGATGAACCACCTCCGGATCGATGATGGCAGAGATCAGCGCCTCCTCCTCCCCTGCTTCTGCAACCACGGTTCCGGAGGGATCGATGGCAAGTGATCTGCCGCAATACGTCTCTACCGGAGTCACTCCCGTCGGGTTCACCCCCATGACATACATCTGGTATTCGAGCGCCCGTGCCCTGAGTAAGAGCTCCCAGTGGCCGATCCGGGACGCAGGCCATGCTGCAGGGACCAGCATGCAGCAGACTCCTGCCCTTGCGTACGTCCCGAAAAGTCCGGGAAAACGGAGGTCATAGCAGATGGCGATACCAAAGGGGACATTCGAGAGTCTGAAGATTCCCGGGTTTATACCAGGGGAGTAGTATTCGTCTTCGTGTGCCGGGGTGAACAGGTGAGACTTCGCATAGGTAGCGGCAATCTCCCCGTGGGGGTCGAGAACGATGCAGGTGTTCCTCGGTTTGGGATCAGAGCGCTCACGGAATGAGCCGAGTATTGCAATACCATATTCCTGTGCAAGGTAACGGAACCGGGAGACGATTGGGCCGTCCCGTTCCTCGACATGCCGGACAGACCGGGGGTCCCATCCTGTGGGGTATTGCTCGGGAAAACAGATCAGTGAGGCTCCTTCTTCAACAGCTCTCCTGATGGACTGTTCCGCCTTTTGCAGACTTTGCTGTGGATCCTCCCACCTGCTCCCGATCTGGGCTCCGGCAATTTTTATGGGCATATGATGGTGTTCTCCTTGTTGATCTCTGTGTCTGGAGCCTTTGTTCAGATCCCTGACAGGACCGGAAATGCCGCAGTGAGTCCGGCGATCACGAACTGGACTGCAATGGCAATCAGAAGCATCCCCATCAGCCGGTTGATGGCCCGGAACTCTTTCTGTCCGATGCGACTGACGATCTGATCTGATCGTACCATCATCAGGTAGGTGAGAAGGATTGCGATCACGATCGAGACGAGAATGAGGGCAATCCGCGGTACTGATCCCGTCGCTTCATTCATCAGAACGATTGTCGTGGTGATTGCACCAGGTCCTGCAATCATGGGTATTGCTAAGGGGGTGACTGAAATATCCTCTGCATCCATACTCTCATATTTTTCCGTTGCGGTCAGCTTAGACCGTGAGGTGCGGGCGTAGACCATCTCCATCCCGATCACGAACAGGAGGATGCCGCCTCCAATACGGAATGCATCGATCGTGATGCCGAAGAGCCGGAGGATGATCCCTCCCGCCAGGGCAAAGGCGATGAGGATCGCGAGCGCATACCGGCAGGATTCCACTGCCACCTTCAGCCTTGTTTCACGATCAAGCGAGCTCGTTAGGGAGACGAAGGTAAGGGTGGCGCCAAGCGGATTCACTATAATAATGATCGACGAGAGCGAGAGGAGCGCAAACGTGACCATTTCGCCGGCCATAGGGGATGGTGTGCCCTCTGAAGGGAAGAGCGTTTGCCTTCCCCCCCCATCCGGCATACGAAAGGTTCCATCATAACAGGGGGGGAACCATGCATGGCTCTCTTTGAGACAGGGGTATACACCCTGAAAAATGATCCACGCCATTCCTGCATGAAAACCGCACCTGCGGGGTTCGTCAGAAAGGTATGTGACCAGAAGAGTGGTTATCAGATCTGTTAAAGAAGGGGATGATTCCGGTGATACTTATTCGTACAAAACGGCTTCGTCGACCCTCTTGTACGAGCAGAGATCTTCCTGGGTGAAATGGAGGGCGATCTCACGCTTTGCACTTTCCGGCGAATCGGAGGCATGGATCACGTTCCTGCCGATATCAAGTGCGAAGTCACCGCGGATCGTCCCGGGGGCGGCCTCGGCCGGATTTGTGGCACCGACAAGCGCCCGAACGACCGTGACGGCTGATTTCCCCTCCCAGACCATCAGGAATACCGGGCCGCTGGTGATATAGTGCCGGAGCGATGGGAAGAACGGTTTTTCGAGGTGTTCCCTGTACTGTTCCATCACCCGCTTTTCAGGGAGCTTCTCGAGACGGGCAGCGACCAGCCTGAGGCCTTTTTTTTCGAAACGGCTGACCATTTCCCCGATCAGTCCTCTGGCTACCCCGTCAGGTTTGACCATCACAAAGGTCCGGTCCATGCCGCATTACTCCTTTCCGAGCGCCTTTCGCCCGGCTTTTGTCCAGGCAACCCTGCGGGGAGTCCTGCCGAGCCGGAAGTTGTTCTGGCACTTCGAGCTGCAGAAGTAGAAGATGGTACTGTCTTTCCTGACAAACATCTTCCCGGTCCCGGGCTCGATTGGTTCACCGCAGAAACTGCAGTTTTTCTGTTCTACCATAGTACGTTCACCGCCGTGAGAGTTTCTTGGCCTCGCGTTCGGTCTCAAGGAGCATCAGCACATCACCCTCGCGGATGGGTCCGACCGTATTGCGGGTGATGATGCGCCCCTTGTTTGGACCGTCGAGAATCCGGCATTTCACCTGCATGGCTTCGCCGTGCATCCCGGTGGATCCGATCACTTCGATGACCTCTGCAGGCGTTCCTTCATCTGCCATGGTCTGTTCACGCTCTCAGGTCGCTGATCTGTTTGGCGACCTCGTCGATGAGATCCTTGGCCTTCCCGGGCTTGACGATCGCTGCAGCAGTGGAGCCAACCTCAAGGCCGCTTGCGGCCCCGATATCATTCTGTTTGTTGATATACACAAAGGGGATCTTCTTCTCTTCACAGAGCGGGCCGAGGTGCATCACGATCTCTTCCGGCTCAACATCAGCACCAATAAGGACCAGCGTTGCAAGACTCCTCTCGATTGCCTTGGTGGCCTCGTTTGCCCCTTTCTTGATCTTCCCGGTATCCCGTGCAATCTCAAGGGCTTCGAGCGCCTTGTTCTGAATCTCTTCAGAAACCTGGAATTTTACGTACGTCTTTGCCATAACTCACCTCATTCAGGAGTAGCGTAGTCTCCCTCATCACTCATCAGTCAGTGACGACGATGTAGCTATATAAAATCAACAGGAATGGCAATAAATGTTTGTGAGAGTGTACCGGCAGCCGGGCTGTTCAGGCGGAGAGGAGGTAGATCTGTACCCCTGACTGGTTATAGAGGAGCGGAAGGCCGGCTTCCTCCGCCCTCACTGCATACCGCTCCCGCTCCGGGTCCCCGATATAGAGGAGCGTGGCATTATACTTCCTCATGAGAGGGACGGTCTGTGCAGGGTCCTCATAGATCAGCCGGATATCATTCACCCGTTCCCCATACCACGTGTCAGCCCGCCACATGTACTCGTGAAATGGCATGCCGATGATGGCAGGAATTCCGGTCGATGATGATATCCGCGAGTAGTACCCGTAATCTCCCCCTTCAGCCTCCACAATCCCGTAGCTGCCTGAAAGTGACCTGAGGAACGCGATCGCCGCTGCATCGCCAGGATGGGTCGTGTCAAGCCAGGCGAGTCCATTCAGGGTGGCATCGCGGGAGCTGTATTCGAATGGGATGATCAGGGGTGCCGTAAGAAGCAGCGCTGTGACGCCGATGAGTGCCGCTCGTTTCAGACCCTTGCTGATCTTCAGATGGGACACCGGCTGCTCCAGCATGACAGCAAGCATTGCAAACCCGGAGGATGCCATCAGGATCCAGGCGGGAAGATAGAATTTGAAGACCGTATTCATCCGGTAATATACCTCCCCCATGTTATCCTTCAGGTAGAAAAATTCACAGAATATGATCACGGAAAGTCCGCAGATTGCGAGGATTTCAGCGGGGGTCCGGAGCCTCCTGGCAAGGAAGTATGCCAGCGGCAGGGCCGCGATTCCTGCTGCAGCGTACCCCCCCAGAATGAAGGGGACGGGGACGAGAAGGAGCAGTGGCATCCGGATGATGTCCTTTCTCAAATACACCAGGAAGAGGATGAGGAACAACCCGTGGACAAGGAGGAAGGCGAGGACAGGGCTTGGGGTAGGGACGATGCCTATCCCCTGTATCCCACCACTCTTGAGCTGGACGTAGTAGGGAAGGTAGCAGAGGAGGGAGAGGGGCGGGACGAGGAGAAGGAAACTGTATGCCCGAGCCATAATCCGGTCCAAGGGTCCGATAGCCGGGGGTGTCCCGGACCCGACTTCCCCGACGCTCTCCCTATTCTCATGCCAGATGAGGAGTCCGAAGAGCACGGTGACCGGGGCATAGAGGAGCACATCCCAGGTATTGATCAGGGGCATGGAACCAAGGGAAAGCGCGGACAGTATTACGAGCAAAAAGCGGTGCCGGGGAGTCATCATCTTCCAGTGGGTGAGGGCATATACACACAGGAAGAGAAGGAAGACCTGGTTGAAGAGGGAGACAACATGGGCATGGAGATCGCCCCATACGAACGAGAACGCCGGATATTCGTGAATGGTGTCCGGGATCGTGCGGGTACTATCCCAGAGGACAGCCCCTGAGGTTTTCCCGAGGATCACCTGCCAGATGAAGGAGGGATTGACCACGAGGAACGTCAGGAGGGGCAGCCACCGGAGGCGGTCAGAGAGGAGGTGTGCCATGGCATACATACCAACCGCTGCATTGGCAAGCACCGTAGGCAGGGCGAGATTGAAGACAATAGGGGACGGGACGCCCGAGACGATCCCGATCGTGCCAAACATCCAGTACCCGAGGTAGTAGTAGACATTGAGGGTCCCCCCGAGAAACCACGGGTCGAGGGGGGGAATGACCGGCACCCGCATGATCGATGCCAGAAATGCATGGTCCATGAACTTCTCTGCAAAAGAGATGCCCGGATTGATAAACCGCAGCTCGAGCATGAAGAAGAAGAAGAGGAAAAACACAAACGCCCATACCCCCTGTCCCCTGAAAGTGTCACGACGGTAACATCCTTTGTAGGCGAACCAGAAGAGCAGGGCTACAAACGGGAGAACGGCGATCCATACCGGGAGATGCAGGAGGCCGCAGTACCAGGAGACAAGGGTAAAAAGGAGCAGCGAGGCAGGAAATGCCGCCGGGAATGAGAATTCTTTCAGGACCGGCCGGAGGAGAGGCCACAGTGCCAGCTGGAGCAGTACGATCAGGATCAGCCATCCTGCCACCATCATGAGCTGGATTTCATACCCCGGGGTGATCATCCTCTGGGAGCTCCTTTTTAAAGGCGGATTTTATAGCGTCGATCACCCAATCGCCGAAGAAGTAGATCGATATCACCCCGCCCCCGAGGGTGACCAGGTTCTTGAGCAGGTGATCGATCACGGCAATCAGGGTGGCAACGGCCGGATCGATCCCGGCAGCGGAAAAGATGGCAACAAGCGCCAGCTCATAGGTCCCGATGCCACCGGGAGTCAGGGGAATGGCCTTCACCAGGTTGCCGACAACGATGGCAAGCGTAACCACCGCAAACGGGATGGTCACTCCGAACATCATCCCCACAAAGAGGCAGACGAGGACATCCAGGATCCAGATCACGACCGATGAGGAGGAGAGGGCCAGGATGGATTTTGCCGAGAGCGATACCTGCCTGATCTGGTCGAGCATTGTGAGCAGGATCCGGAGGTAGCGGTTGTCGGATGAGAAGCGATCACTGATCGAGAGGAAGACAAAAAAACCGGCCCCAAGAATGAGGGGAAGGACGATGAGCCATATGTATTCTCCCGGGACATTGAACACGAAGAGGAGGGAGACTGCACCCAGGAGGGCAACCATTACGATGTCGAACACCCGTTCCACCACGAGGGAGGAGATCCCCTGCGAAATGGTTGATCCGAATTCATGCCTGAGGATGAATACCCGCACCAGGTCCCCGAGCCTTGCGGGGACGATCAGGTTTGCGGTCTGTGAGATGAAGATACAGCCGGTGGAGAAGAGGATGCTGCATCGAATCCCGATGCCGGAAAGGATAATTCTGTACCGGACTCCACGGAGAAGCCATGCAAGGGAACAGACGGCCACTGCCAGGGCACAATAGATCCAGACAATGTGTTCGAGCGCGACAAGAAGGTCATCTTTCACCCGGTAGAGCATGAAGAGGATAATTCCCACCGCGATCAGGGTGGATACGGCAATGGCGCTAATCTTTCTCAACATGCAGGTCCCACCACAGTCTGAGGATTGCGGTTCCCATGTCCCATACATCGTGCCGTTTCACGGTTGTCTTTCCTCCCTGCTGCCAGGTTACCGGAAATTCACAGATCGATAAGCCTCTTCTCCCTGCCCTGACAAGGACCTCGGTATCCCAGAACCAGTGCGTGTCTCTGACAGCAGGGATGATCGAGAGTATCCTCTCCCGTGAAAAGGCTTTGAAACCGCACTGGTGATCATGGAGCCTGCTGCCAAGCACGGTCCTGACAAGGAGATTATATGCCCTGCTGGCAATCTCACGCCCTCCGCTCCTCTGAATCCTGCTTTGGGGAAGGAGACGCGAACCGGTGGAGATGTCATACCCGTTCCTGATGGCACCGATCAGGGTCCCGAGATGCTTCATATCCGTTGCCAGATCCACATCGTAATAGCAGACAATCGCTCCTTCTGCTGCGGAAAATGCCCTGTTCAGTGCCCGTCCCCTGCCAAGCCGCTCATCGCTGTGGAAGAGGCGGACCCTCGAATCCTGCTCCTCCCATGATCGGACGAGCTCGGCACTCCCATCGGTGCTTCCATCCTCTGCGATGATCAGCTCGAAGGATGGCGCCACCTCACCGAGGCGGGTAATCGAGAGGGGGATCGCTCGTTTGAGTGCCTCCCGGTCATTGAAGACGGGAATAACTGCACTCACCTCCACCCCGGTCACGTGCCTCCCTCTGAGATCGCTTCGGCGGCACGATATCCTGCGACGACCGATCCCTCCATGCTCCGCTCCGGGTAGTTGGATGCCGAGAACATCCCCGCAAAGTAGAGCCCCTTCTCCTGGTAGTGCGGGATGAGGTTCCGGTATCCCGTGGTGAAGATAGGGCCTGCCAGGGGTTCAACCGTGAACCGCTCCCAGTGGACCTGGGAGGAGGGGATGGAGAACGTGTTGCAGAACTCTTCCCGCATCAGATGTCCTGCCTGGGCCGGGAGGGTTCCTGTGAAATAGGAGGCCAGGTACACGATATGCTCTCCGTACCGCTCAACAGGGATGAAATTGGTATGGCTGATCACGGCACCGAATGAACCTGGATCTTTCATGTTCAGCCAGTAGATCCCCTGGGTATACTCCTCCTCCATCCCCAGCGTGAGGCATGCTGCCCCCTGGTAGGGCACCGGAGGGAGCACCGGCCCGCCGATGGAAGTGAGCACCTGGGGTGGAACCGTTGAGAGTACCGCGTCATACCGCTGGCCGTTCACCCGCCATCCTTCCGTGTTCTTTGCCATGTGGATGACCGGATCATGGAGCCTGATTGTACAGTCACCTCCTACCTCATCGGTAAGGGCATCCAGGAAGACCTGAAATCCTCCCTTCAGATATCCCAGACGTTCTCCTGAAAGACCACGGTCGGAGCGGATGGCTATCCTTCCGATCAGCCATGCAGCGGAGACCTTCTCGCTCATGGGGCCGAACTTGCTGGTAAGGAGCGGCTGGAAAAACGACTCATACGTCCGCTTTCCTACTTCGGAGATGATATACTCAGGTGCGGTGATATCGTCAAGTGAGGCAGGATCGGTCCGTTTTGATCGCATCGTCAGCAGTGCAAGCCTCAGTTTGTCAGTGGGAGAGAGGAGTGGATACCGGAGTATCTCAAGGGGAGTATTCAGCGGGTAAATGGTGTTGTTGGCATAATAGCCGGTAGTACCTTTCCGCCACTCCAGCCTGTCGCTGATGTGCAGTTGTGAAAAGAGATCAAGCAGGTGCCGATCGCCGGAGAAGCAGTGGTGGTAGAATTGTTCTATCCAGTAGGTATCGATATGGTGGGAGGCGAGGCATCCGCCGAGGTGGCCTTTCTTTTCGAAGATATCAACCTCGTGCCGTTCTTTGAGGCGCAATGCAGCAGATAGTCCGGCAAGCCCTCCACCAATGATACATACCTTCATGGTCGGATTCTGCAGTATAGGTTTGAAAAGCGGGATAAAAAAGGCTCCGCATACGTATACGCCGCATATAAAGCCCTTTGGAGGCGGTTTGGTATAAGAAAGTTTTTGAACTTCTGAAAGTAACTTTATAAATAGAACATTTCGGATAATTCCGGAAGAATCGGCCGGCTGGTGTTTTGGGTCCATGAGGATATTTTTCATTGGTTTTGGACAGGCGGGAGGCAAAATTGTCGACATGTTCCTTGAACAGGACAGGAAGCTTGGCCGTAACAGCTTCCGGGCAATTGCCGTCAATACCGCCCGGACTGACCTGATGGGACTGAAACATATCGAATTAAAAGACAGGATTCTCATCGGGCAGACGGTTGTCAAGGGACATGGGGTCGGCACGGACAATGCGGCAGGTGCCCGTATCACCATGGATGAGGTCGACAGCATTGTCAGCGCCATCGATCGGAAGGGAACCCATGATGTTGATGCCTTCATGGTCGTCGCCGGTCTGGGTGGAGGGACGGGATCAGGGGGGACCCCCGTCCTTGTCCGCCAGCTCAAGAACATCTATCATGAACCGGTATATGTGCTCGGCATCCTCCCTGCCCCGGAAGAAGGGAAACTCTACTCATTCAATGCAGCACGGAGTCTGACGACGCTCATCAAGGAAGCCGATAACACGTTCGTTTTTGATAACAGTGCATGGAAAAACGAGGGAGAGAGCATCAAGAGTGCATTCTCCCGGCTTAATGATGAGATCGTAAGGAGATTTGGCGTACTGTTCAGGGCAGGGGAGATGGGAAAGGCCGGTGTCGGTGAGATGGTGGTCGATTCGAGCGAGATCATCAACACGCTCCGCGGAGGCGGCATCAGCACGGTCGGTTATGCTATCGCCAGTGTCACCACGGACCGGTCAAAGTCCCCTCTCTCCGGGATCATCGGTGGGATCACAAGCACCCTGAAGAAACGTGAAGCGACCGAGGAGGTGCTCCTTGGGGAGGACCGGACTGCAAAGATCATCTCCCTGGTGAGGAGGGCCATGCTTGGCCGTCTCACGTTGCCCTGCGATTTCTCGACCGCTGAACGTGCCCTCGTCCTTGTTGCAGGACCACCTGACGAACTCGATCGGAAGGGGATCGAGAAAGCGAAGAGCTGGGTGGAAGAGAACATTGCCGGAGTCGAAGTGAGAGGCGGGGATTACCCGGTAAGGAGCAGTTTTGTTGCCGCCGTGGTTCTCCTCTCAACGATTGGAAATGCCCCCCGCATCCGGGAGCTGACCGAGATCGCCAGGGAGACAAAAGAGGATTCGGTGCGTGCAGAGGAACGGAAGCCTCTGACTATTGACGAGGATATTGAACCATTGTTTGAGTGATGAGAGATGAGCAGGCAGTTACAGATTTTGGGAATTCTGATAGTTTTCATCAGTTTTGTCGGTATTTCTTCGGCGGCCGTTTCGGTAGGAAATATTGCCATACTACCAAGTGGAGATCTGGTGTCAGGCCAGACCGAGGCATCAGCATCGTTCACCGTGAATTTTGTGAGTTCAGGGGGATATACCTTTGATAAAGAGAATACCCTGAAGATGGATACCGAGCTGGCAGATCCGACATGGACCTATATCATCATCCAGGATGGAGTTGAATTTCCTGCAAAGACCGATGCCGGCCCGAACATCCAGTTGAGCGGCTGGGAGCTCTCGTATCCATCGGATCGTGAGATCGCGCTGAAGGTCAAGGTGGCAGGAACTGCCCCTGTTGTCACGAATTCATCCGAAAAGACCATCATGAGGGTGCGTGAGCTGAGCAGCAGCAATACGCTCGTTGGCACCGAAATCGTGAAGAAGAAGATGGTCTTGAACCCGGCTGCGATCGGCGATACCATACAATCCGAATCAGCACGGATGAGCACCCTGCGCCAGAAGCTGGATCAGCTGGCTGGCAGCGGGATTGACCTGACCACGGCAGAGGCGAAATACGGTCAGGCTGCTGCATATATCCAGAGTGCCCAGAAATCTACCGACATCGTCCGCAAGTCAAGCGATCTCTCGGCAGCCAAGAAGCTGCTCGATGAGGTGGACTCATCAGTGGCGGTGATGGAAGCCCAGCATGCCATCTCGACTGCTGAGGGATCCATTGGACAGACCGAGCAGTTGATCACGTACTTCAAGGTCAACAAGAGCATGGGTTCCGACGCCCGGCTCATGCCGATCATTGCGCGATGGGAGATTGCTGCGGATAAACTCTCGGATGCCAAAGATCTCCAATCGGGAGGCAAGTATGCGGAAGCCGCGGACAAAGCTGCCGAAGCGGCAGCCAAAGGAGATGAAGTGCTGAACGATGCCCTCGCTCTTCAAGAGAAGGTGGACTCCAATCCCTTGTCAGGGATGTTATCGGGGGCATCTGGTGCGATCTCCAGCGTGCTTATCCCGATTCTTGTCGTCATCGTGATTGCAGTCATTGTGATTGTTGCCATCGTACTCTTCCGGAAAAGACGAAAGTGGGATGAACTGGGATAATCCCTGCTTCTTATCCTCTCGTTTTCGCTCCTCTTTTTTCCCTGGATCGACCGGGGCATTCCTCTTTCCCCCCAGCGTATCGCAACACGGGAGAAGATGCAGAATTATCCGGGGACAGGAAACGAGGGAGGTCATCCTCTCCCCTCCCAGGAGAGCGAAAAGACTGATTCTGATGGCTCGCGCTGGGTGATTTTCCGGGAATCTCTTGGTTCTACCGTCCCCCTTCCGGAGAACATCAGATCTTTAAACTCTGAATTCTGTATGACAATACTGGAGAGACCAGGTCCCATCCTGATACAGTGGTGCTTCTTAAGGGGAGAAAAGGAAAGGGTATCGTACTATTTTAACCACCAATCCTGCGATTAAATTACGTTTAAAAATATTCCATTTTTGCAGTTCCAAAAATCGATGAAAAAAGTTACATTCCATATAGCAATTCACAATGAAGGAATAATGCGGTTAATACCATCCTATCGCATCTTGGGGGACGCCACAGCGGCGGGGGTAAGCCAAGGGTGCAACCCCCAGGAGTGCGCATGGGCCTGCGGCCCACAGATAATTCATGGATACGAGACTGGCTCAGAACACTGGAATTTTTCCACTTAAAACAGAACTGAAAACGGTATAGCGGGAAGACCGCCAGACGCTGGGCGACAGAGCCCGTCCGGGAGTGTGGTCTTAGTTTACTCGAACAGATAATTGTGCCCTTGAGCACGGATAGCAGCCTGCTCGAATCAAGTCCGCTATACCATTTACCCTCAAAGGGGGCAGAACAGACGTGAATCCGCGAGTAGAAATTGCTTGTGGTCTTGACGTCCATCGATCAAAGATCGTGGGATCCATCGTCCATTCGGATGGAGGAAAGGAAACCCGGACGTTTACGACAGGTATCGATGATGCAATAGCCCTGAAGAACTGGATTCTTGGAAACCGGTGTGAGCGTGTTGCGATGGAAGCGACCGGGATCTACTGGTATCCGATATACGATCTCCTTGAAGACCATGTGACCCTTCAGGTTGTAAATCCCTATTTCATCAAGGTAATGCCAGGAAGGAAAACCGACCAAATGGATGCTGAGTGGATCGCAGAATTATGCCTTAATGGAATGGTCAAGTCATCCTACGTCCCTTCTCCACAATTACGAACTCGTCGGGATATGATTCGTACTCTTGACCGGTTAATCCGAACACGCACCCGCCACAAGAATCGGATCCACAAGATAATGATACGGTCCGGAATCAGAATTGCTTCGCATCTCTCCAGTCTATTCGGACCCTCCGGATTAAGAATTCTTTACGGGCTCCTTGAAGGGCAGTCCATCGATACGATTCTCGATGAAATAAACAACGCAAAAATCTCCAGAAAGCGAGACGAGTTGAAGGGATCGATCTGCGGGAATCTTGACGGAAATGCCGTGTATCTTATCAGGCTGGAGCTCAAGGCTATCCGGTCCCTGAACAATCTTATTGATGATTTGAAACAGCGGATCTCGGTTCTCATGGAGCCATATACCGATGATATCGAGATCCTCATGAGTATTCCCGGTATCGGTTATGATTCAGCGGTGAACATTCTGAGTGAGATCGGTGATATTCACCAGTTTCCCAGCGGAAAACATCTTGTTTCCTGGGCCGGGCTCGCGCCCGGTATGAATGAATCCGCAGGAAAGAGAATTCCCGGTCACATTACGAAGAAGGGATCGAAATTCCTCCGCACGTTCCTGATCGAGCCATCACATTCTATCGCCGGAATGAAACGTGATAACCAACTGAAACGGTTCTTTCAGAAGATGCGTTCAAAGATTGGGTATAAACCTGCAATTATCGCCCTTGCACGGAAACTCCTTATGCTCGTTCACCACCTCCTGATACATCGTGAAATGTACCATGAAGAGGATTTTCCGATGAAGAAGATTCGACTTCCCGAGGCAATCGCTCCCGAGACCCTGAATCCACACGATATTCTTAACCTTGTTTCCGATGCAGTATCGTCGCTCAATGAACCTGATCGAGACCATTTCATCCGCAATCTGAACAGAATCACAGGATAGTCCAATTTGTCGTACCGGCTTTGGATATTCGCCGAGGTCACCCTCTCGTTGCATAATCATTGATGAGCCCCTAGATCGTCCGGACATATCCATAGCAGCGTTAAGAAAGATATGAAATCATTTGATGGCGTGAAAAAATGGTGGATGAAAAGCCACTATACCCAAGGAAAAATCAATCATCATACACGTGGTCAGGTCTTGTATTGCGGGTGTGACCGATACCATCCCGATAGGTTGGCGCATCATGGGGGAAGAAAAGGAAAAGTCAGATTTTCATATAAGAGAGGAGGATTGTTTCGGTAGTGGGATGACGGAATCCTTTACCCTGCACTCTTCTGATAGCTGTCCGGGCCAAACATCCGGACGGTAATATTTGCGAGTTTCTGGTCCCAGCGCTGCCTGGATTGGGATGCCGGCTCTTCTGTGGTCAGTGCAGTGCTTTGCATCGTTGGAAAAGAGACATTGGCCTTTTCATACAGCCCGGGTTTTGTGAAGACGTCGATGTTGATGCTCCCGAGCTTTCCATCTCTCTTCAGGTAATATTCAGGGATACGGTGCTCGTTGTCGTAGATGGAGAACCAGTAGGAGAGCTTGTAGGTCGCCTTGTCATACCCCTCAAGGGCTGGGTAACTGCTCATGTCATGGGTGATCACCAGGTCAGGATTGACGCTGGAGATGGTGCCGGCATCCACGAGTTTTCCATAGAACCGCATCTTCTCCCACTTATCCCCCCGGTAATACCAGGGAAGCGGCCAGTAGTTCTCCGATGCGATCACGACGGTATCCGACACATCGATCAGTTTCATGACGGTCCGCATGTCCTCGGAATTCTGGACCTGGACGATCGGCTCGTTGATATCGGCAGGGACCAGGGCAACGTGCCAGGTCATGAGGACCAGGAAGATACAACCGGCAAGGGCGATGTACATCTTCTTCTCCGTCATCAGGTAGACAGAGACGAGGATCATCGGGAAGAGCTGGTGGATGATCAGCCAGGGGACTTTCTCCCCGATATAGGCGTAGGCAGCAAGGGTCACGACCATCCAGTAGATACAAAAGAGGAAGAAGATCTCTTTCTTATTCCAGGGAACCGGCGGCTGGGGAATGTTCCCCTGGTTCTCTTCGGCCCCCGTCAGACCGGTTTTCCCTGAAAAAAGGTGCTTCAGAGAGAAAGCTATCCTGGGCAGAGGGTTGTGGCGGATGGCAAACTGGGCGCTGCCGTATACCGCGAGAAGGATGATCGGGACCTCGTAGAGGAGGAAGAGCAGGATATAGAAGAACCATGGCCCGCAGATCCGGCACATCCCATGCATCGAGGCCCAGTGCTTGTACGCATCGATCCACCCCGTCTCGATAATCTCGAAATGTGCCCCGAAGGAGGAGTAGAAGATGACCATCACGGCCAGGGCAACCACGACCAGCGCTATCGAGTCACGGAGCCAGGTCTGAGGGAGCCTGATCTTTTTTGTCAGCAGGAGATAGATTGCGAAGGTGGCCAGGATAAGGAGGAAGATAGGCATATCTTCCTTGAGTGTCATCCCCCCTCCGATGGCAAGGCCTGCGAGCAGGGCATACCGGAGCTGGCCTCGCTCAGTGTAGGCGAGGAGCGCAGCCAGTATCAGCACCGTGAAGAAGAGCTGGAATATGTCGTGGCGGAGGAACCTCGAAAAATATACCAAGCAGGGAGAGAGGGCGACAAAGAGGCCGGCGATCAGGGTCTGGCGCTGGTCAAGGTATCCCATCCGGTAGATCCAGTAGATGAGCGGAATGATCGCGACGCCAAAGAGGGCCGGAAGGATCCGGGCGACGAGATCGCTGTCACCAAAGAGCGTGAACATTCCCGCAGTGACATAATACAGGAACGGTCCGTGATACATCGGTTCATACGCATAAATCCCCTCTGTCATCAGACGGTACGAGAACCATGCATGGATCGCCTCATCGTGATGGAAGAGTTTGAGATCCAGGGATAAGAACCGGAGAAGAATACCGAGGAGAAAAATCAGTAAAAAGAGGTTCCGAAAGGAGCACCATTCCCGGATCCGGGAGCGAACTCCGGCGGTCAATCCGCTTCCTCAGCTCTCGAGGACGATCTCGATGCCGATATCTTTCGGGACCTGGGTACGCATCAGCTGGCGGAGTGCACGTTCATCGGCGTCGATATCGATCAGTCGTTTGTGCACCCGCATCTGCCACCGGTCCCAGGTGGCGGTCCCTTCCCCGTCGGGGCTTTTCCGTATGGGCACCACCAGGCGTTTGGTGGGGAGTGGAATGGGTCCGGCGATGTTGACACCGGTCCTCTCTGCGATCTCCCGTATCCGGTCGCAGACCATCTCAACCTTCTTGAAATCGGTCCCTGTGAGGCGTATCCTGGCCTTCTGCATGATATTCACCAGATAAATATTGTGGGATTCGGAGTTATCTCATCTGCTTGGGCTGGATAGCAATACACATTCCGGCAGCGATGGTGCTTCCCATATCCCGGATTGCAAACCTGCCGAGCTGGGGAAGCTCCTTCACATTCTCGATGACCATGGGCTTGGTCGGTTTGACCTGCACAATCGCTGCGTCTCCTGCCTTGATGAACGTGGGGTTCTCTTCCTTGGTCTGGCCGGTCCTTGGGTCGAGTTTCTTCTTCAGCTCGACGAAGGTGCAGGCAGTCTGGGTGGTGTGGCAGTGAAACACAGGGGTGTATCCGATGGTGATTGCACTGGGGTGCTGGAGCACGACGATCTGTGCGGTGAATTCATCAGCGACAGTTGGCGGGGCCTCGACAGGTCCGCAGACATCGCCACGGCGGATGTCTCCCTTTGCAAGGCCACGGACGTTGAACCCAACGTTATCGCCGGGCAAGGCCTGAGGGATCTCCTCGTGG
>JAKLGZ010000025.1 GCA_022710385.1 Methanoregula sp. | reverse complement strand
TATGCACCGTTAGTAACCGGGAAATCAGGAGACTGAGTAGTTCCAGCGACCCAGACTCCGCCGGATCCATCAGAGGCAAGGTCATATCCATAATCTTGTTGGCTCCCCCCAAAATAACTTGAGTAAACAAGCTCCGGGAACTTTGGGGCATCCAGTGCACCACTTGCGGGTGTACTTGTGATAATAATCATCAAAACGCAGATCGGGATAAATAATAAATTATCATTATTCGTAAACATAATAAATTCCTCTAAATCCTCCGAATTTACACCTGTTATTTGGAGTTAAACAACTCTGAATTAAGTGATTATTTTAAAAAGATTTTTCTTTTTTCGGCCCTGTGATAAAATTGTAATAATTCCTAAATAGCATTAATCTTTTCTTACAATTTTGTATACCGTCATAATTCACTTTCCCCGTCAAGCGATTGCGGCAAGAAGAGCAAAAAGGTTCACTAGTTAGGTCGAACCGACTTTCCGCAGAACTCACCTCACACGTAATATTTTTCGCAAGATTTTCCCAGTAGACCGATTATTTTCACAGCGTTCTCGTTTAAATTGGCTATCTGCCTATATTCTTCATCGCCGATCTGAACCTTCATATCAACAACCCCTACAAAGTCCATAAAAATCCATTTCATCGTTGGATTCTGAACAGGTTTCTTGACCTGATTCAGTACGAACTCATTTCGTTCCTTCAATTTCTTTCGGATCTTCCATTCCAAGAGTGAATAAATCAAGAGAGTCAGTACCATGACCATTGAGAGAGCCTCAACCCGCCCAGGTTTCTTCAAGTATACCTCGGAGATCCGGAAACTTCTATCCTTCAGGAATCGGAATCCACGTTCTACGGCACCTTGGTTCTTGTAGTAGGTGAGCATAGTTTCTGCATCGAGAGAGAGATCATTCGATGCCAAAATGAACCTGCCCAGCTGTTCTCTCTCTACCCGGATAACCTCCTCATTTCGGACAATATCTGCCCGGATCTGGTAGACGGTCATTAGTGGCTCATCGTTCTTCGGGCGGCCTCGTTTTCCGTTCATCCGACGTGATCTGGAGGTAACCATGTACTGCGAGATCTGGTAAAACGGGTGCTTCTCCACCCAGTGGTCGGTCGCTTTTTGTGCGTCAGGTTCACAGGCGAATTCAACCGAACAGAGTTTTTTAAGAGATTTTCTTGTCTTTTTATCTATCTTGTCCAGGGTCTTCCCAAACGTCTTCTCTTTTCGGGATTGGTTCTCCTTTGACCATACCAGTACCCATTTTTGGGGAATTGCCCCAAAATGCGATGTCGTCTCGAAGAACGAGTACTTCTGGTCAATCCCTGGGGTCAATACCACATCGCGGGTGAGGAGGTCGACCGCTTCGTTATTCGTTGCCGGGACACGAGTAATCCAGTGAATGTCTTTGCTGAGTCTGGCAATTTTATCAGAGGTATAGAGCGCGGCGTCAGCGATTACGTAGACGTCATCAGGGATCTGGACTGCTGATCTCAGAGCCTGGATCGATGCAATGAGCGTCTTTTTGTCATCAGCATTTCCGGAATGAGCTTTGACAAAGAGTGGGATCCCGTGTTGATTGGTGATGGTACTCAGGATAAACTGTTTGAGATCGGGGCGATGATCCTTTGTATGGCCATAGGTGATCTCGATGGCGGGACTTCCATCGATGTTTTCGTAGTAACCATGAACACTTACACTCGTCGTATCAACATGGAGTAACTGGGTCCCAAAAGACATTCGGTCCATGACCTGGAGGATGATTTTAAGGAAGAGTTCTGTGGATCCATAACTATAGATCTGGTCCAGTGTCCGGCCCAGGACGTCGTCATTGATGTCTTCGGGTTTGATTCCTTCGCCAAGAAGCCGCTCGGTGGAGAGGTTATTGAAAAACCTGGGGAAAATATAGAGGCGTCGTTCATTGAAGCCCAGGGTGTTGATTACCATTGCTTTGAGGGCCGTTGAGTTTGGTAGTTTATGCGGGCCTACTTTCGGGAGTGCTTCATCGATGAGTTGGCCGATTCCGAGTTCGTCATACATCCCGGCGACGAGTCCATGATGCGCCAGTATGGTTGAGGACATATTCATGGCAGGTGACATAGTTCCTGCCTGAGAAGTTATGCAGAAGTTAGCTAAATATGTTTAGCTTTGTTCTCACTTCTGCGGAATGTCGGGTCGAATATCTGCGCGGCCGCTAATCAGAGCGCATTAAACCCAGCGTTCTACATCCCATCCCTCGCATTGTTTTAATCAATATTATTATCAGAAGGGTATCATTGCATCATGATGAACCGGTTACCAAATCCCCTGCTTCTGATCCTGGCAGCAGTCATCATGCTCTGCTCCTGTGGTTGTATCAGTCCGGAGATGCCATTATCCCCGGAAGATCAGGCACATGTCATTGCATTCGCCAATCCGATCACCGACAACCTGTTGGATGGATTTAACCAGAACAATTATACCCAGTATTCACGGGATTTCAGCAGTGAGATGAAAAAGGGTCTGGATGAGAAGGTGTTCGAACAGAATCGGGCATTGGTCGTCTCGAAGATCGGCTCCTCTGTATCCAGGGGTGATCCCGTTGTGACAGGAAGCGGAGAGTTCCTGGTCGTGAATTACAAGGCAGATTTCGAACAGGAACAGGGCGTTGACGTCAGGGTCGTATTCCGGAAAGGAGATGATACCCATCAGGTATACGGATTCTGGTTTAATTCACCGAAGTTGCGCAGCTGATCCCCGGATCCTGAAGTAATCCTCTCTTTTATGTTCAGATCCCCTGTTTGAACGAAGAGGAGTGGAACGATCTCCTTTCTGCGACTTGCTCGTTCTCCCCTTCCTGCTTCACATCCCTCGTCATTTTTTCCCCCTAGAACTGGAAGGATGATGACGGGTCTGGTATACCTTGTTGGACCAGATACCTGTGCCACAGCTACCTTGTTGTACCAGATCCCTTCCATCACCTCATTCCCGGATTGAAATGAAACGCTTTTCTCATCTCCTTTCGTACTATCTTCTCCTGTGACAGAAAACGAACTTCAGAGCATCCGCTTGGAGGATCGGGATGACCTCACCCCGCAGGAAAAGGAAGCAGTTGCCTTCTACCTCGAATACAGCAACGAGGTGCAGTACTATCTCCGGCATCCCAGGGAATTGAGCGGACTTGAGGAGTCCCCTCATTTCCAGGCGCTGGTTCATCATCTTGACAATACCATCAGCCGATCATCCATCACTCCCGGCAATCTGGTATACCGGGGAGTGAGGGCTGATTTTTCCAAGCGGCTCCTCTTCCTCCTGTCGATAGATCCTGCAGAATGCAATGACGGATTCCACCGCATCACTCCACAGATCATCCGGGACCTGGGATTTACTTCATTTACAACTGATGCTGAGAGACTGGTTTCAAAAAAGAAAGACGATCCGAAGATATTGTTCGTCCACCAGACCACACCCTCCGGGAATGCATTGTATATCGGCGGAGAGGATGCCGAACTGCTGTACCCGAGGGCGTATCCCTGGATGGCAACGGGATTTGCATGCAGCAGAAGAGGGAGGGAGACCCTGATATTCATCAATCTTGCATCATACGACGGAGGGATCACCTGATATGGCGGGAAATGAGCGGCTGTTCCTTGGGAACGATCAGGCAGTGGTGGAGCATGCCCCGCTGGTCCTTTCTGATGAAGACCATATCGCTGCAGAGCAGATCCTCGAAAGGGCGATCAGAGAGGTTCTTCTGCACAGAACATCCTGAAGTCTCCCCTCTTATGCAGGATCAGTTGAGACGTTCTTTTCCAGGAATGACGAGGAGAGTCTTTCCTTTTCTGCAAAGACCAGCTGAATCATTCCATTCCACTCAGTGACAGGGTAAGTCGTCCCTATTCCCGCAATGACTAGGCGAGACTGTCCTTTTCTGCAAAGACCAGATGGATCATTCCATTCCACTCAGTGACAGGGTAAGTCGTCCCTATTCCCGTAATGACTAGGCGAGACTGTCCTTTTCTGCAAAGACCAGATGGATCATTCCATTCCACTCAGTGACAGGGTAAGTCGTCCCTATTCCCGCAATGACTGGACGAGTCTTTCCTTTCCAGCACTGACATCGTGAGTCATCCCTTCCAGCAGTGACCTGGTAACTCTCTGCAGGGGAATCCTGAAGTCTCCCGTTTTCCCATGATATGACTGGTCACCTGACCTGATCCAGAACTCTGGCGTGTTTCACCTTTTCACAGGACCACGTTTACAAGCAATTTTCGATTACCCTTCACCGGATGTTTTCCGGAACATCTCTCCCATACTGATTCACCTGCACCGCATGAAGGATTCTTCAGGGAATATCACAAATGCCAGGTTCTTTCTTGCAGGTATCTTTTTCATCAATTATTTTTGGGGGCATCGGGGTATATGAGGAATTTTGTTGTCTTCTTCACAACAATTCCTTTAATACCCAATACCACCGACCTCTTAGTACTGACGGTGTTCTAACCGATGCGATCTCCTTTTGAAATCATCGCAGACAGGGTCGTGAAAAAGCCGAAGATGGTCCTGCTTTTCATCGCGATCCTTCTTGCCGTGGCCCTTGTCGGGACCAGTTTCATCGTGATGGAGACGGGATCGGAGACCTACCTTGACCCCGATACCCCCCGCTCGATGCTCCTTTCTGAGTATACCGACACCTTCCAGTCAGAGAGCATCATGCTGCTCGTGGAGAGCGATGACGTGCTCAACCTCGAGACACTCCGGTATCTCGAGAGGCTCGAAGAGGAGATCTCACAACAGCGGTACATCACCGGGACATCCAGTATTGCCTCCATGGTAAAGCAGATGAACGGGGGCGTCCTCCCCCGATCCTCTGCCGAGCTGGATGCTGTCATCTCCCGCATCCCTTCTGAAATCTCTTCACGATACATCCCCTCGCACCTGCTCACTATCGCGGTGATAACCCTTGAGCCCGGCCTTTCGCAGGAGACGAAAAATTCCGTCCTTGACAACCTGGATGCTAT
Source organism: Methanoregula sp. (assembly GCA_022710385.1). Classification (GTDB taxonomy): domain Archaea; phylum Halobacteriota; class Methanomicrobia; order Methanomicrobiales; family Methanospirillaceae; genus UBA9949. The sequence continues at coordinate 12,078 of JAKLGZ010000025.1, read as the reverse complement.
CGTCACGCTCTCCAGTCCACCACCCGGGGTTCATATCGTTGTGACGGGGGATCCGGCATTCCAGCAGCAGATGGGAGAGGAGATGGGCACCTCGATGGGGACCCTGATCCTTATTGCCATGGTCCTGATGGTCGTCGCCGTGGGATTGTTCTTCTCCCATATCAGGTACCGGTTTCTTCCGGTAGGGATCGTTGCATCCGGGCTCATCCTCACCTTTGGGGTGATCGGATACTCCCCGTATTCGATCACCATGGTCGCGATTGCCGCGTTTCCTGTCCTGATCGGGGTCGGGATCGACTATGCAATCAATATCCAGACGAGATTTGATGAAGAGGCGAGAAAGTCCTCCCTGGAGGAGGCAGCAAGGACCACGATCACCCGATCAGGCCCCTCGATCCTCTTTGCCATGCTCTCGACCTCCATGGGATTCCTGGCGCTCTGGATCTCCCCGGTACCCATGATCGCCGGTTTCGGCGTCATCTGTGTCATCGGCGTCGCCTGCTGTTACCTCGTCGCGCTGCTTGCCATCCCCTCTCTCGGCCTTGTCCTCAAGTACCGCCCCAAACATGGCATCAACAATGCAACTGGAAGCGAAGGAAACAGCCACCTGATGGAACGGTATAATGCGGCGGTCGGCACTCTCGCCCGGAAGATCGCAAGGCAGGCGGTGCCGATTCTTCTTGTCTGTGCCCTCATCGGCGTTGTCGGATTCCTGATGGATGCCGAGATCGCAATCAACACCAACGAGGAGACGTTCGTTCCGCAGGACATGCCAGCGTTGATCAACCTCAAGAAAGTCAGCAGGACGATGGGATCGACCGCCTCGCTTCCCCTCTATGTAAGGGGAGACAACGTGCTCGATATCGGAACAATACGGTGGATGTACGAGTTCCAGCAGTATGAGGAAGGTCATAACAGCAAGATTACCGGATCAGAGAGCATTGCAAGCCTGATTGTGGCCTATAATAACGGAATCCTTCCGACCTCAAACTCGGAGATCGACGAGATCCTGTCACGGATCCCCGGGACCCAGAAAGAACAGTATATCAGCGGCACGACCGATGCCGTGATCCTCTTCTCGACAGTGGATATGGAGAACGAGGTCGCGATGGCGATGATCGATAATTTTGCCCAGGAGATCGAATGGAACGAGCCACCACCGGGAGTGTCGGTCAGGATCACCGGGATGGGAGAGATGTTCACCAACCTGATCAAGGAGATCAATGTCGGGAAGACCCAGATGACCTTCCTTGCCTTCGTGATGATCTTCGGTCTCCTGCTCCTTATTTACCGGAATGCTGTCAAAGCCCTCACACCGGTCATCCCCATCATGATGATCGTCGGGTGGAACGGGCTTGTGATGTACGTGCTCGGCATCGATTACACGCCGATGACCGCCACGCTCGGGTCCCTCACAATCGGCGTTGCTTCGGAATATACCATCCTGATCATGGAGCGGTACTACGAGGAGAGGGCAAATGGCCTGCCGGTCATCGATTCGGTGCAGCAGGCAACGGGGCAGATCGGGACTGCCATCACCGTATCCGGGATGACAACCGTCTTTGGCTTTGCGGCACTGATCGCCTCTTCCTTCAACATGATCAGCAATTTCGGCCTCGTCACTGTTATTACCGTCGGATTCTCACTCATCGGGGCCATCATTGTCATGCCGGCCATCATCGTCCTGATGAGCCGGTTCGAAAAAACCGCAGAGGGCTCCCCTGCTGATGATCCATAAACAACTATTTTCCATTCGCCGCACCCACTACCTCTCTATGATCCCTCCCCGCTGCGAACTGGTACTTACAGAGGTGACCCTGCCCGGAGGGAGGGTGGCGGACCTCTCGATCAGCGATGGCATCGTTGTCCACACAGGCTCACCCTGCCCCTCTGACCAGCTGATATCGTGCAGAGGCCTCACCGTCCTTCCCGGCGCCATCGATATGCATGTCCACATGAGAGGGAGGGTGCAGAGCGGAAAGGAGGACTGGAAGAGCGGGAGCATGAGTGCAATTGCCGGTGGCGTTACCATGGTGGTAGACCAGCCAAACACCATTCCTCCTCTCATAACCGAGGAGACGTTCCGGGAGCGTATCTCGGAAGCAGCGCGGGACTCGGTCTGCAGTTATGCGATCAATGGCGGGGTCCTGGCCCGGACCGATCTCGCGGCACTCTGGGGGGCAGGGGCAATGGCATTCGGAGAGATCTTTGCTGCTCCGTCGAGTTATGGTGAATCGCTCGATGCTCCGGCTCTCAAAGCATCGCTTGAGATCATCGGCAGGCTCGGCGGCCTCGCAACCATCCATGCCGAAGAGGCCATGCCCGGGAGTCCCTCAGACCTTGCCACCCACAACCGTCTTCGTGGTCCGGCAGGGGAGACCCGGGCTGTCAGCCTGATCGCAGGGTGGCAGCACCACTGCCGCATCCACTTCTGCCACCTGAGTACTGCATCTGCAGTAGCTGCTGCCGGCAGTGCATCGGTGGAGGTCACCCCCCATCACCTGTATCTCTCCTATGAGCAGGCTGGGGAGACCGATACCTCCTGCAAGGTGAACCCGCCCCTCCGGACCGAGACTGAACGGCGAAGGCTCTGGTCTGTATGGGAGCGGATCGATGTGATTGCATCAGACCATGCCCCACACGCCATGCAGGAGAAGTCGGTTCCTTTTCCCGATGCTCCTTCAGGAATACCAGGTGTCGAGACCATGCTGCCCCTCCTTGTGGCCTCATTGGTGAAGGGGGATATCGATCTGACCACCCTCATTGCAAAGACCTCGTGGCGCCCTTCAGAAATTCTCGGTATCCCGAAGGCCGGATATAGCCCGGGGGACCGGGCAGATTTCGCCCTCTTTGGATCACGGTGCACCCGTATCACTGCAGAGACCCTGCACAGTCGTGCAGGGTGGACCCCCTTTGAGGGACATCCCGCGGTATTCCCGGATATGGTGATCCAGTCCGGAAAGATCGCCTATGATTCCGGTGATTTTTACCCGGCCTCCCCGCGGTGGTATCCGGGAAGGGGTTATATTGGGGGAGGCCCTACCTAGTGATCGTGCCGACAAAGCGCTTCCTTAGGTCCCCGGGTGATCAACTGGCGACGACCTGGAGATGAGCTTCGGGACAACCCGGTTGCGCGACAGGCACCGCCCGGCAATGGGAAAAACATGGTGAAGAACGGCAGCATGCCACTGGTGATCCGGTGTTGTTAGTGCCGGGCGACACCATACTCCTGATGGCTCATGACCGATATCACCCCTGCCCTCTCCTGTTCTGACAAAGGCACCATTATCACGATCGAAGTTGCCGCCGGTTCAAAGAGCTCCTGTTTTCCTTCCGGGTTCAATGAATGGAGAAAGGCGCTGGGATGCAGGGTCAGGGCACCCGCAGTGGAAGGGCGGGCAAACAGAGAAGTAGTCACGATAATCGCCGGGGCGATAGGTATCGAGCATTCACGGGTACGCATCATTTCCGGAAGCACCGCGCCGGTAAAAAAGATACTCATTGAAGGGATGACCCCGGATCAGCTCAGATCAGTGCTTACACTCTCCTGACATATTGTATACTAATAAATAAATAAATCATCAAATATTAATAATAAACAGATAGTTTATCCCTTCCCGGGAGCAACTATGGTTTACCTATGATCAGGCATTACACCGATTGCATGATGCATGGGGGTGCGCTTACGTGTATTCATCAGATACTACCAAGTACCTTATTCATCTTCACCTCGAAGCAGAGGGGGTGGTCGAGAAACCCGATGTAGTCGGTGCCATATTTGGCCAGACTGAAGGGTTGCTCGGTGAGGATCTCGACCTTCGCGATCTCCAGAGGACCGGCCGTGTCGGAAGGATCGATGTCCAGATCTCCAGTAAAAAAGGCGAAACAAAAGGCGAAATATATATCGCGTCATCCCTTGACAGGGCTGAAACGGCGATCCTGGCAGCATCCCTTGAGACCATCGACCGGGTAGGCCCCTGTGTCGCCCGCGTCAATGTGGTCACTGTAGAGGATATCCGGGTCAGCAAACGGAAGAAGATCGTTGAACGGGCAAAGGAACTTCTGATCGACTCTTTTGAGGAGGGATCGATCGACAGCACCGAGATCATCGACAGTGTCAGGGAGAGCCTCCGGATCGAGAAGATTGGCAATATCGGCGGGGACCAGGTCCCGGCAGGTCCCAACGTCCTGGAGTCGGATGCCATTATTGTGGTGGAAGGGCGGGCCGATGTGATCAACCTGCTCAGGTATGGCATCAAAAATGCGGTTGGAGTCGAGGGGACCAAGATTTCCCCGACCATTATCGAGCTCTGTGAGAAGAAGACTGCTACCGCATTCTTTGACGGGGACCGGGGGGGCGATCTCCTCCTCCAGGAACTCCTCCAGGTCGCAGAGGTCGATTACGTCGCCTACGCCCCACGGGGAAAGAGCGTAGAAGACCTCTCCAGAAAAGAGATTATCAAGGCACTGCGAAACAAGGTCCCGGTGGAGTACGTCAAAGAACAGGTGCCTGAAGAGATACCTGCCGGGGAGAGTGAAGAGCCGCTCCGTCCCAATTCCCGAAAAGAGGGTACCAAGGATGAACGGGAAGAGAAGCGGAAGGTGCCGCTGAAGAAAAAGCAGGACGCCGGGGAGAAAAAACCGAAAACCCTCGGTGATCAGATCAATGCGGTCAGGGGAAAGAGGATAGCACGATTTCTCTCCTCGGATCTCTCAGTGCTGAAAGAATCGCCTTCCGATGAGATTGAGAAGGAATTTACCGATCTCAACGGAGATGTTGCAGGTCTCGTCACCGATGGCGAGGTCAACCAGCGGATCCTTGATCTCGTTGCCGGCAAAGGGATTGAATATATCGCGGCCAGGGAATTCAACGGGATTATCAAGCGTCCCCTGACGATCAGGCTCATTAAAATCTCCTGATTTTTTTCATCGCTACTTATATATTTCTCCGGGAGAGAAGACTAAGACGGGTGAGCGTGTGCATAAGGAGGAACTGATATCATTGCATCAGATGCTCTATGAGATCAAGGACTACTTCGAAGGATCCAATCCCGACCTGAAATTTTCCGAATATCACTCCCTGAAAATTAACCCATCGCAGCTGCATAAAAGCAAGATGGAGCATAAATATGCCATTTTCGTCCTCGGGAACGAACTTGCCAATGCGATGAAGGAAGTGGAATTCTCTGCATCAGGGCGGATATCTGCCCGGATGAGGGAACTTGCCGCAAAGACATTGAAAGAGATGGAATATATCCAGTAACTTCAGGTTTTTGGGTTCTTTCGTTTTTCTTCCCGTTTTATTTCCTCAGAACTGTTCTTCAGGCCTTCAGGTCACGCTCTTTTTCGAGGAGGTACCGTGCAAGGAGCGCAGGGATGGGTGCAGCCATGCAGTGCCAGTTCGGAGTGCCATTCACTTCAAGGACACAATAGCTGTCATGATACCGGAGCAGATCGACACCCCCGTAGTCGACACCGGTCGCCCGTGCTGCCGCCGCTGCAATTGATCTCATCTCGTCGTCGATCTCACTGGGAATTCCGGTGCCGCCCTGGTGGATATTATGCGCAAGGGTATCGGATACCCGCATGATGGCCCCGACCGGCTCACCTCCGATGACGAATATCCGGAAGTCCCGGTCGTTGGGGACATACTCCTGGAGATAGTAGGGGGGATTCCCCAGTTGTCCGGGAGCATCAATGAGAAAGATCCCGTGGCCATCAAATCCATATATCGGTTTTATGACCACCTTCCCGTGTTCCTGGATGAAACGGCTTGCAATCTCCTTCGAGCTGGTAAAAAGGGTCCGAGGAGAAGGAACCGAATGGCGCATGAGGAGGGCGGTGGTGAACACCTTGCTTGCGCAGATCCCTATCGCCTGGGGGGTATTCACCAGGACATTTGAGAGGGAGAGTGCCTGGAGCACCTCAAACTGGTGTTCATCCTGGGTAAGCCCGCATACCCAGACGATCTCGTGTTCGAAAGGAGGCATGAACGGATCGATCCGGTAGATGTCTATCAGCTCACAGGTCCCGCCCTGGCTCCTGATCTGTCCTGCAACAGCAGCGGTCGAGTTGTCATCCGTTGTGTCAGTTGGTTTTGGGATAATATGGATCATGATCTCCCACGCCTCCTTCTCTTGCAGGTACAGGGTGGTCCGGGAAAGGGGATAAGCTCCGCGGAACGGGCGCAGGAGTGAGTATCTTCTTCTTCCGGGAAGGGAGAGTGAGTAGTATGTTTTATTACCAGAACCCTGCCGAAGGGCTGGATATTCGCGAGGTGAACCGGGTGGTGGAGGAGGCCTTTGCCGAGCATGGCCGCGGACGCGTCCAGATGCCTCCCAAGCTCTATGTCACTTTTGACCATGGTGATTTCAGGACGATGCCCGCGTACATCCCCTCACTCTCCCTCGCCGGTGTCAAGATCGTGAATGTCCATCCCGGAAATCCCCGGATAGGATTTCCAACGGTAATGGCACTCCTGATCATCCTTGATCCGGGGACGGGGATACCCGTTGCCATCCTAAATGCAACGACACTCACTGACATGAGGACAGGGGCTGCAGGGGGAGTTGCGGCAAAATACCTTGCCCCGTCACGCACCGTTACGCTGGGGCTGGTCGGCAGCGGCCGCCAGGCTGCAGCCCAGCTCGATGCCATTGCAGCCGAACGCGAGGTGACAGAGATTAAGGTCTGGAGCAGGAATGAGAAGAATGCGGTTGCATTCTGCAGGAAGTACAGCAGCCTTGACTGCACTGTTGCCCCGCTCGAAAAAGTATGTGACTCCGACGTCCTTGTTACCTCGACACCTTCCCGCGAGCCGGTCATCCGCGACGAATGGATCCGTGAAGGGACTCATATCAACGCTATCGGTGCCGACGCTCCCGGGAAACAGGAGCTCGATCCGGGCATCCTCCAGCGTGCCAGGGTTTTTGTCGATGACCCCGCCCAGGCAGTTCACTCGGGCGAGATCAATGTGCCCATAGCAAAAGGCCTCTTTTCACCGGAGAGGATTGAAGGAACGCTGGGTGAAGTGGTCCTTGGCAGAAAGAAACGGATGAGTCAGGATGAAATAACGCTCTTTGACTCGACCGGACTGGCCATCCAGGACCTGGCAGTTGCAGAGATTGCCATGAAGAGTCGCGAACGGGTAGCCCTCAGGTTTCCATGATGGCGGGATCCCTGGGAGCCGGTCTCCGGAAATCCGCCCTCGTGCAAGAGGGGAAGAAAATAATATGATTCCTTTGAGGGCCACAAGCATAAAAGATCAAAGTGCCGGAGGCATTTTCATATAAAAAAGGGGAAAAAGGCTTTATTTCCGGTGGGTACTCCACACTTTTTCCCGGTAGACCGGCCCGCTGTTGTAGGTGCAGAACGGGATGAGCTTCCCATCGGGGGTGGCATAGTGGATGCAGCAGCGTTGTACCCTGGAGAGGTCGTAATTATACTTGTCCATGAAATGCATCGTCCCGACAAAGAGGGCATTCCAGTGGAATTCACGCAGGGCATCAAAGTTCTGCATCACGAGGGTCTTTCCGATCAGTTTCCAGAACTGGGCGGTACTTCCCTGTTCACTCTTCCTGAATGAATCATTCATCTCCCGGATTCCTTCTATCAGGGACAGGTACTTGTTCAACTGCCCGCCCTTCTTCAGCTTCTCGGTCAGGTTCTCTATCGACCTGAAGAAACTCTCGACATCGACCATCCGGTTGATGGGAACCATTCCCTTGTCGGTGATGAACACATAGGTGGCAGCACCGCAGTGCTGGTGGGGAGTGAACCTTACCTGCGGCAGCCCGGTATATGCCTCGACAAGGTCAGAGAAGGGAACGACGCAGGGTACAGGGTAAAAATCTGATTTCCTGATGATGCCGCTGGTCTGGTCTTCGATATCTTCAAGAAGCTCGGGGATGGTTATCCGTTCCCTCTGCACGTCCTCCTCGCTGGCTGCTCCGGTGAACGCGATCGGCTGGAAATTGACCCCCCGTACCGCTTTGATATGGTCTGCAGCATAACGGATGATCGGGCCAATCTCGTGATCGTTCCTTCCCTTGATAATGGTTGGCACAAGTACCACCCCGAGACCGACATCCTCGCAGTTCCTGACCGCCTTTTCATCTGATTTGATCTTGGAGTTGGTCTCTTTGGTCACCCCGTCAAAATGGAGATATACGGTGGAGAGTCCTGCACTTTTGAGATCTTCCACGTACCCGACATCCTGCGCCATCTTGATCCCGTTCGTTGCCAGCTGGACCTGGGGAAATCCGATCTCCTTTGCCTTTCGGATCAGATCCATCAGGTCATCCCTCATGGTCGGTTCCCCTCCCGAGAACTGGACTGCAGGCGCCGGGACTGGTTTTTCGGCCCGGAGCAGCTGCATCATCTTGACGATCTCGTCAAAAGAAGGTTCGTAGATGAATCCGCATGCCCGGGCATTGGCAAAACAGAAGTCGCAGTCGAGGTTACACCGGTTTGTCAGATCGATATTGGCGAGCAGCGTCCCGGATTTGTGAAAATTGCAGAGGCCGCAGTTCTCCGGGCAGGAACCGCCGGGATTGACCACATTCGGGTTCTCAACGCCCCTCCCCACGGAGTCAAACTGCTCGAACTTATGCCATAGCGCTGCATCAGACCAGTACAGGTCACGAAAATGCCCATGCTCCGGGCATGATCGCACCAGCCAGATGCTTCCACCCTCTTCCTCAATTGTTGCATCGAGAATTGCTTTGCAGATCGGGCAAAGGGTTTTTGTTTCCTTGATCATCATCCTGATCCCCACCGATCCTGTCTCATAAGTTGTTACCTGTGGGATATCTTAATGTTTATATCTGCTGTTTATTACAGATAGTGGGAGATTAGCGATTAGTCCTGATTCCTTTCTTGTCCCGCTCCTGTCAGCGCTCTGGATCATGATGCCGGCTTATGTGCCTAACCCGGTCGCGGCCTTTGTTGGGGGGGGAACACCAATCGACGGCGGGAGGCATTTTCGCGACGGGCGGCGGATATTCGGGGATGGAAAGACCTGGAGGGGTTTTTTTGCCGGGGTAGCGGCGGGGATCATTATGGGGATGCTCCAGATCCTTGCCTATGATGCTGCAGGGATCACCCGCCTCCCGGAACTAACCCTCCCTGTTGTCTGCCTCCTCTCGTTCGGGGCGCTTCTCGGGGATCTGGTAAAAAGTTTCTTTAAGCGGCGACTGGGGAAGGATCGGGGTGCACCCTGGCCGATCGCTGATCAATATGATCTGGTGATCGGTCCGTTTGTCCTCCTTCTCCTCCTTGAGTACACGTGGGTGGTATCATACATCACCCTCCCGATCCTCTTCTGGATCATCATCATCACCCCGCTCCTCCACAGGGCGGTGAACATTATCGGGTATATTGCCGGGATAAAGGATGTACCATGGTGAAGTCAATTGCTCATCTGTTGAAGGAGAACGGGGCCGTCGAGTACGGCGAGTTTGTTCTCGCTTCCGGCGTGAAGAGTTCATATTACCTCGATGTGAAGTCGGCTATTGCCAATCCTGCCGTGCTGAAAGTGATCGGCAGGGAGATCAAAAAGATCGCCTCGTTCGATGTGGTGGCCGGGGTTGCTGTTGGCGGTGTCCCTATCGCGGTTGCCACGGCGCTTGCAAGCGGAAAGCCCTACGCCATCATCAGGGCTGGCGAGAAGCTGCATGGAAAAGGCGGGCAGATCATCGGAAAAGTCGGCGGTCTCGCGGTGCTCCTCGTGGAGGATGTGACGACATCAGGGGGATCCGTTATCAGGGGGATTGAGGCACTCCGGGCTGAAGGGGCTTTCGTGGATACCGTGGTCACTGTTGTCGATCGGGAAGCCGGAGCCCGGGATGCGCTTGCGGAGCGGGGCGTACATCTGCACGCCCTCTGCCGTGCACGTGAGATAGTGGGTGATGAGAGAGCAATAGATCCAATTTTTTAAGAATTGCGTGTCGTATTATAGATGACTATGAAGGTGCTGGTGGTCGGTGGCGGGGGGAGGGAACATGCGATTGCATGTGCGCTCTCCCGTTCGGAAGAGGTGGTCCTGCTCTCGGTAATGCCGAAGCACAATCCCGGGATTGCCTCGCTCTCTTCTGATGTCCTTATTGAGAAGGAGACCAATATCCCGGCAGTTGTCGATTTTGCGGTCTCGCGGGGTGCCGATTATGCCGTCATCGGACCGGAAGCCCCGCTCGAGGCGGGGATTGTCGATCGCCTCGAGAAGAGAGGTATCCCCTGCATCGGGCCCATCCTGAAAGCAGCCATGCTCGAGACGGACAAGGCATTCTGCCGGGAGATGATGCACCGGCATGGCATCGCGGGCTGCCCGCACTACCGCACCTTCTACCATGCCGATGACGCGATCAGGTTTATCAGAAATTACGACGGGGATCTTGCGATCAAGCCGATCGGTCTCACCGGGGGCAAAGGAGTCAGGATCATGGGGGAGCACCTGGACAGGGAGGGAGCAGTCTCTTATGTGCGGTCGCTCGAGGGCAGGGTTGTGCTCGAGGAACGCCTCATCGGGGAGGAGTTCACCCTCCAGGCCTTTGTGGACGGGAAGCATATCGTGCCCATGCCTCTTGTCCAGGACCACAAGCGTGCCTTTGAGGGGGATCTCGGCCCCAATACCGGCGGAATGGGAGCCTACTCTATGCCAGACCACTCCCTCCCGTTTGTCACAGATTCGGATCGCACTCAGGCATTTGGGATCATGAAGGAGGTGGTGAAGGTCATGGGTGAATCCGGAACCCCCTACCGGGGGGTCCTCTATGGCCAGTTCATGAACACCGCCCGGGGACCGATGGTGATCGAGTTCAATGCACGGTTCGGAGATCCTGAAGCGATGAATGTGCTGTCCCTGCTCGAATCTGATCTCTCGAGTATCATAACCAGGATGATATCAGGATCGCTGTCAGAAAAAGATGTGAAGTTTGCACGCAAAGCAACAGTGTGCAAATATATCGTTCCGGAAGGCTACCCTGATGCTCCACGGACAGGAAAGCCGGTGGTGCTCGGGGACAACACTCCCGATACTCTGCTCTACTATGCCAATGTAGAGGAGAGAGAGGGTACCTTGTATACCCAGAGTTCCCGAACCCTCGCCTTTGTCGGGATTGGTGATACACTTGATGCGGCAGAACACTCTGCCGAGAGCGCTGCACGATCGGTGAAAGGCCGGGTCAGGTACCGGCGTGATATCGGGACTGCGGCACTCCTCCAGAAACGGATCTCCCATATGAAGGAGTTGCGATGAAGAAAGACCTTCTCTCGATACTTGATCTCTCGCGGGACGAACTGCGTGAGATCCTCGATGATGCCGATCAGCTGAAGATCCTCCGGAAGGAGGGGAGGCCCCATGAATTTCTCTACGGGAAAGCCCTCGCCCTGGTATTTGAGAAGGCCTCTACGAGGACACGGATCTCGTTTGAGGTCGGCATGGCAGAACTGGGGGGCCATGCCCTCTTCTTAAACCCCCAGGACCTCCAGATCGGCAGAGGTGAGGAGATCAGGGATACCGCCCGGGTGATGTCCCGGTACGTGTCCGGCATGATGATCCGGGCCTACAAGCACTCGACCATAGAGGAATTTGCCCGCAATTCCAGTGTGCCGGTCATCAACGGGCTCTCGGACATCGAGCACCCCTGCCAGATCCTTGCCGATATTATGACGATAAGGGAGCATTTCAGATCCATTGAAGGCCTCAAGGTCACCTGGGTCGGCGATGGCAACAATGTCTGCAACTCCCTTGTCCTGGCCTCTGCCCGTGCCGGCTTCGAGATAACGGTTGCATCCCCAGAGAAGTACAGGATCTCGGAAGCCGTGGTGAAGCGTGCCGTTGCAGAGGGTGGGAACATTACCCTGCTCAAGGACCCATCAGAGGCGGTGAAGGATGCCCACGTGGTGGTCACCGACACCTGGATCTCGATGGGAGAGGAGAGCGAGCGGGATGCCAGGATCCGGGCATTCAAAGGATTCACGGTGGATACCGGGCTGATGAAGAAGGCAGATCCTGATGCAATATTCCTCCACTGCCTCCCGGCTCACCGGGGGAGGGAGGTTACCGACGAGGTGATCGAG
>JAKLGZ010000024.1 GCA_022710385.1 Methanoregula sp. | reverse complement strand
AATCGTCCTTTATTCCATGATGCTCCTTGACCAGATGGGACAGAACATCTTCACCAGCGGAGAAGTGAGCAAAATATACAAGGAGATTGCTCCGGCTATGGATCTCGACATCCTCACGCACCGGCGGATTACCGATCTCATCTCCGAACTGAACATGCTGGGGGTCATCAATACGCGGGTTGTCAGTCGCGGGAGATACGGGAGGACAAAAGAGATGTGGTTTGACTCAAATAATCATAAGATACGGGACGTCATCCTGAGCGATCCACGTCTGAGTGCCCATGGGCTTGAAAAGATGGACGTGACCTGGGTGAAGACCCTGTTCAGGTGAAACGAAGATGGATGAAAAAGACCTCCTCCTCCTGCGACTTCTCGAGGAGAACAGCAGGCTCTCCCCTGATGAGCTGGCGATCATGGCCGAACTCTCCGGGGAAGATGTCAGATGCCGCATTGCTGCACTGGAAGAAGCGAAGATCATCAGAAGCTATACCACTATCATCGACTGGGAACGGGCAGCAAACGGGGGAGTCGCAGCCATCATCGAGCTCAAGGTGAATCCTGAACGCGATTATGGCTATGACCGCATTGCCGATCGGCTTGCAAAGTTCCGGGAAGTCAAGTCACTCCGCCTCGTTACCGGGGTCTATGATCTTCAGCTGCATGTGACCGGGAAAACCATGCAGGATGTGGCACGGTTCGTATCCGAGTATATTGCACCGATGGACCGGATCCGCGAGACCGCCACCCATATCATCATGAAGACCTACAAGGAGAACGGCCAGAATTTCTGCGAAAAAGAACCAGGGGAACGCCTGCCCTACTCACCGTGAGGGAACACCATGCGGGACTTTGTATCCCGGCGGGCCAAGGTGATACCGCCATCCGGGATCCGGAAATTCTTCGACCTGGCGCTGACCATGGAAGAGGTGATCTCCCTCGGAGTAGGGGAACCTGATTTCAGCACCCCCTGGAACCTCTGCGAAGCAAGCATCTATTCGATCGAACAAGGGGGGACCTCCTATACTCCGAACCGCGGTATCCAGCCGCTGAGGGACGCGATCTCCCGGTGGCTCTCCGGTCATTATGGCATCGATTACAACCCCGATACCGAAATGGTCGTCACCACCGGCGTATCAGAAGGTCTTGACATCGCCATACGGGCGGTGACTGACCCGGGGGATGAGCTGATCGTTGCCGAACCGAGTTATGTCTCATACGCCCCTTGCGTGACGCTTGCCGGCGGGACACCCATCCCGGTTGAGTGCCTGGAAAAAGATCACTTCAAACTCAGGGCAGACCGCCTGATGGAAGCAGTCTCCCCGAAGACAAAGGCGGTGATCATCAACTTCCCGAACAACCCGACCGGCGCTGTCATGAGGCAGGAAGATCTCAAGGCTGTCGCGGATGTGGTAATCGACCATGACCTCCTCCTCATAAGCGACGAGGTCTATTCAGAGTTGACCTATACCGGTACTCACGCATCGGCTGCTGCTATTGAAGGGTTGCGGGAGCGGACGATTCTCCTCAACGGATTTTCGAAAGCGTATGCCATGACAGGGTGGAGGATCGGGTACCTCTGCGCCCCGAAGGAGATCTGCGATGCGGCACTCAAGATCCACCAGTATGTCATGCTCTGTGCACCTGCCATGGGGCAGGTGGCCGCACTGGAGGGTCTCCGCCGTGGTGAAGAGGAGAAGAACAAGATGGTCCAGGAGTACCGGGTACGGAGAAATCTGTTTGTGGAGGGGCTGAACCGGATCGGGCTTCCCTGCCATCTTCCCGAAGGAGCATTCTATGCTTTCCCGTCCGTGGAAAAGACAGGAATGCCGGACCTGGAATTCGCCGAATGCCTGCTTAAGGAAGAGCATGTAGCAGTTGTTCCGGGGAGTGTTCTCGGGCAGGGTGGGAAAAATCATATCAGATGCGCCTACGCGGTCTCCCGCGCAGATCTTGCGGAGGCGGTCAAACGGATGGCTCATTTTATTGCTTCCAACTCGTGCTGACAGCACCCTTTCCTCTCTTTTATGGAATGTACCCTCTTGCCGGGATGAATGGATAATCGTCCACCTGGCGATCAAGAGTGGATTCATTTTCCAGGGCTCTCTGCTCCCTGTTTCAGAGAGAGATGGTTTCGAGCAGTCTCCTCTTTCCGGAGAGGGGGAATCCGCCGAATCGTGACAGGATCCTCGCGATTGGAAGAGAAGTAACTAGTTTTATGGCACCGGCCTCCCTATACTAGATGGTTGGACAATGAGTTGCACAATTATCGTCGGGGGATTTTTCGGTGACGAGGGGAAGGGTAAGATCGTGGCCCATGTCGCCTACGAGGATCATCCCACCATCATCTCCAGGGGGGGTGTAGGGCCGAACGCAGGTCATACCGTCACGATGGGGGAGAAGGAGTATGGAGTGCGGATGGTGCCCTCCGGCTTTGTGTATCCGGATGCCCGGCTGTTTATCGGGACCGGGGTACTTGTTGATCCGCGGGTCCTCAAGCACGAGGTAGAACTCCTGAACGTTAAGGATCGGACGTTTGTTGATTACCGGTGCAGTGTTATCGAGCAGCAGCACATCGAGCGGGACCGCTCAAGCGAACACCTGGCGAAGACGATCGGGAGCACCGGGAGCGGTTGCGGCCCGGCAAATGCTGACCGGGTGATGCGGGTGGCCCGCCAGGCAAAGGATTTCCCTGAGCTCGCACCATTCCTCATCGATGTCCCTGCAGAGATCAATGCCGCCCTTGACATGGGAGAGAGTGTTCTTCTTGAGGGGACCCAGGGGTTCGGCATCTCGCTCTATTACGGGACCTATCCTTTTGTCACGAGCAAGGATACCTCTGCCTCACAGATTGCAGCAGACAATGGGGTCGGGCCTACCCGGATCGATGATGTAATCGTCGTATTCAAGGCATACCCAACGCGGGTTGGTGAAGGTCCCTTCTCGACCGAGATGACCCGTGAGGTATCCGATCGGCTTGGCATCCAGGAATTCGGTACCGTGACCCACCGACAGCGCAGAATCGGGGAATGGGACGGTGAGATGGCCCGGTATTCTGCCATGATCAACGGGTGTACCCAGGCGGCCATTACCGGAATCGACAGGGTGGACCCGCTCTGTTTTGGCATCACGGATTACGACAAGCTCAGTGAAAAAGCCCTTGCATTTATCGAAATAGCCGAAGAGGATATCGGGGCTCCTGTTACCCTGATCTCCACCGGGCCGGATGTTGCCCATATCATCGATATCAGGGATGAACTATGAGGCGGAGCCTGCTTCCCATCCTCTGCTGTCCCGTCTGTAAGGGTGACGTGGTGCTCACGGTTGCTGAAGAGGATGAGAAGGAGATTCTCGAGGGGGACCTCCATTGTCCGGTATGCCAGGTTCATTACCCGATCGAGGAGGGAATCCCGAACCTCCTTCCACAGAGCACGGTCCCATAACACACTCAGGTATCCCCCATTTTTTGGCTCTGAAATAAGCCGATGGATTATAATGAGGAGCCAGGCGAGGGGATGCTCCATTCAATCTTTGATTCTGCCAGGAATTTCAAAGGGACGTGGATTATGAGGGAAAACAGCGATACTCAATAGGCTTACCAAAGAACATCGTGGCCGCATACTATGGAACCAGACCTTATCGGACACCTGATCATCCTGAATGCAATTGTTCTCCCGCTCGCCCTCCTCGTGGACCGGCTTATCGGGGACCCCAGGAGCCGGTATCACCCGGTAGCCCTTATTGGATCATTTATAGGATGGTGGGGACGCCCGATGCTCTGGCAACCCTGGATCCAACGAATTGCGGGCGCTGGAATGTGGGTAGTGACGGTGATCCTTTTCTCGCTCCCGTTCTTCCTTGTTTCCTGGCTGTTTCCCTGGTTTCTCTTCCTCCCGGCCGGGGCACTCCTCTTGAAATTCTGCCTTGCCTGGCGATCACTTGAAGAGCATGCTGCTGCGGTCGACCTGGCACTGGGCCAGAATATCACGGAAGGGCAGAATACAGCTTCCCTGATGGTGAGCCGTGACACCCGGGACCTCACCCCGGAACAGGTACGGTCGGCTGCGTACGAATCGGTGGCTGAGAACCTCGTCGACAGCATCGTCTCTCCCCTGTTCTATTTCGGACTCTTCGGGCTCCCCGGGGCAGCGGTATTCCGGGCGGCAAATACCATGGATGCCATGCTCGGCTATCGGGACGAACGGAAACGTATCGGCTGGTGGCCTGCCCGGATGGATGATATCCTGAACTTCATCCCGGCCCGGTTAGCCGGGGGGCTGCTTATACTGTACTTCGCCGCCCAGGGGAGGTTCTCCCAGGCCTGGCAGGGGCTTATGAGTGACCGGAGAAAAAGGCCGGGGATCAACGGGGGTATCCCGATGTCAATTATCGCCGCTGGTGTCGGGGTCCGTTTCGAGAAACCAGGGGTCTATATCATGGGAACCGGGGAGCGGTCCCTTGAAGAGGCAGGAGAGGAGATTGTGAAAGTGGTCCGGGTGATTACCGTTACCTTATGTGCCCTTATCAGTATGGGACTATTTTTATTGGGATCAGGAATAATATATACAGGATTATGAAACTCGAGGAGCTGAGACACGGCACCGAGCTCCTGAAGCGCGGCTTTGCGTCCATGCAGAAAGGGGGAGTGATTATGGATGTGGTCAATGCCAGCCAGGCAGCGATCGCGGAGCAGGCTGGCGCGGTCGCGGTCATGGCGCTCGAGCGTGTCCCTGCAGACATCAGGAAAGCCGGCGGTGTCGCCCGGATGGCAGATCCGGCGATCGTCATTGAGATCATGGATGCCGTCTCTATTCCCGTCATGGCAAAAGTGAGAATTGGTCATTTTGTTGAAGCGCAGGTCCTTGAGTCGCTCGGTGTGGATATGATTGATGAGAGCGAAGTTCTGACCCCCGCTGATGAACAGTTCCATATCGACAAGAAGCAGTTCTCCATCCCCTTCGTCTGCGGTGCGCGGGACCTTGGAGAGGCATTACGCCGCATCCATGAAGGGGCTGCCATGGTCCGCACGAAAGGGGAGGCGGGAACAGGGAATGTCGTGGAAGCGGTCCGGCACATGAGGAATATCAATGGCGAGATTCGGGCTCTACAGGGCAGAACCCCGCAGGAGATTGTTGATCGGGCACGGGATCTTGAAGCACCGGCTGACCTTCTCCTCGAGACCGTCAAGCGCGGTCGCCTCCCGGTAGTGAACTTCTCTGCCGGGGGTATCGCCACTCCCGCTGATGCGGCAATGATGATGCAGATGGGGGCTGACGGGGTCTTTGTCGGCTCGGGTATCTTCCTCTCGGCGAATCCTGAGAAGATGGCACGGGCGATCGTGGAAGCGGTGAATCATTATGATGATCCTGCTGCCATCGCAGAGGCAAGTAAAGGACTTGGGGAACCCATGAAGGGGCTCGATGTGCACACCCTGAAAGAGGGCGAGGTGCTCCAGTACCGTGGTCGTTAGGATCGGTGTCCTGGCGCTCCAGGGTGATGTGAGCGAGCACATCGATGCATTCAGGGATGCTGTCCGGGCGTTTGGGAGCGAGCGTTCCATTTCGGTCGTCCAGGTAAGAAAGCCTGAAGAGATCACCGGGCTCGATGTCCTGGCGATTCCCGGGGGAGAATCCACCACGATCTCCCGCCTTATTGAAAAGAACAGGCTCTTTGACCCTATCATCGAATTCGAGGGGGGTATCTTTGCTACCTGTGCAGGCATGGTGGTAATGGCCAGGAGCGTGGATGATCCGCGTGTCCACCCCCTGGGACTGATGGACTACAAGGTGATCCGGAATGCGTTCGGCCGGCAGCGGGATTCGTTCGAAGCAGACATCGCGATAGCTGGGCTTGACCGTCCCTTTCATGCAGTCTTCATAAGGGCACCTGTCGCACAGCATCCTGGAAATGGGATTAAGGTGTTGGGTTCTCTCCCGGAAGGCGTCGTCGCCATGGAACAGGGCCGTTTCATGGCGCTCTCATTCCATCCTGAGCTGGGGCGGGATCCCCGGCTGCATATCCGGTTTCTCAAGAACTG
Source organism: Methanoregula sp. (assembly GCA_022710385.1). Classification (GTDB taxonomy): domain Archaea; phylum Halobacteriota; class Methanomicrobia; order Methanomicrobiales; family Methanospirillaceae; genus UBA9949. The sequence goes on along the minus strand of JAKLGZ010000024.1, from coordinate 12,435 downwards.
CGGGCTCCTGTAAACGGAATCTTGCCATTCACCTTTGCTAATCCAGTTCTTAGTCCGAATGAGTCATATCCGAAGAACAGAACCTTCCCCTTGGTTTTTTCATCCGGATAGAACAGGCTATTAAAGAAATAACTCAAATAATAGGAAAATGATCCCCCCGGACCTCCTTTCGTTGTCCAATATTCTGCTGAATATCCAGGACGCAATTCCTGGATTGATGGAGACCTATGGGATCTGGGTCTATGCCATCCTCTTCACGATCATCTTCTGCGAGACAGGGCTCGTATTCACCCCGTTCCTCCCGGGGGATTCACTCCTCTTCCTGATGGGGTTCCTTGCTGCGGGCGGTGGTCTGAATGTTTTCGTGGTCATCATCATCCTCTCCGCTGCCGCCATCCTTGGCGATTCGGTCAATTACAAGATAGGTACCTCCTTTGGCAACTGGCTCATCCACCGTGAAAAGTGCCTCGTCGACAAAAGGCATGTCGAGATGACCAGGCAGTATTACAAGAAATACGGCAAGAAAACGATCGTTATGGCCCGATTTGTACCTGGTATCCGGTCGTTTGCACCCTTTGTCGCCGGGATTATCAAGATGCGGTATCCCGCGTTTCTCTTCTACAATGTCATCGGGGGGATCCTCTGGGTCACCGGATTCGTGCTCTTTGGATACCTGGTCGCCTCTCTCCCGGTCTTCAGTGCACGGCAGGATATCTTCCTCTGGGCAATCCTCATCATCAGCATCGGGATCTTCCTGATGATGATGTACAATTTCAGGAAAAACATGAAAGAGTGCGTCGTCACCCCTGATGAGACACTTGAGGAACTCACCAAAGAGATAGGTGACAAAGCGAAGTAGTCCTTCGTCGACTGTTATCGAACAACAAGGTCTTGGGGTTGAGCCGCCGCCTCGCCCCCTACCTGTGTACCCAACGATAGGTATTGCTGGTGATTGTACATCTAAAAGGAACGCTTAGGCTCTTTTCTACGTCTCACAGGTCCCTAATCAGCTATTGAAACTCTTGAATAGCTGCAGATCATACAACCCCCGCTCTCCTCTCCTCACTTCCGTATGAGTGTTGAGTTCGCGAGGTGTTAAATCAAATATTTTTCCACCTATTGTAAAAGCCCTGCCTGCAGAAGGCCTGAGAGAGGATGAGATGGCCAGGATTATAGGAATACCATTTTTTCCCTGTCCAATCCGCCGGATATATCAGCAACTTGCTTTGATCCTTTGAGGGAAGAACCCGGGTTTCAGCAGAATACAGGCTTGAAAAAAGATTAGATGAAGATAGGGGCGAACACGAGCGAGACAATTGACATCAGCTTGAGCAGGATGTTCAATGCCGGGCCGGCCGTGTCCTTGAACGGATCACCGACGGTATCACCGGTCACTGCAGCCTTGTGGGCAAACGATCCTTTTCCGCCGAGGTGTCCTGCCTCGATGTATTTCTTGGTGTTGTCCCAGGCACCGCCCGCGTTTGCCATCATGATTGCAACGATGAATCCAGTCGAGATGGACCCGACGAGCAGGCCGGCAAGGGCAGCGGTACCAAGCGTCAGCCCGACAAGCACCGGGGCGATGATGGCCATCAGCCCGGGAGCAATCATCTGCTTCAGGGCGGCGTTGGTGGAAATGGTGATGCAGGAGTCATAGTCCGGTTCGGCTTTCCCCTCCATCAGGCCCGGGATCTGCTTGAACTGACGGCGTACCTCTTCGACGATGTAGCCGGCAGCCCGCCCGACCGCGGTCATGGCGAACGAACAGAAGAGGAACGGAAGCACTGCCCCAATCAGGATACCGACAAAGACAATCGGATCGAGCATGTCGACCACCTGAAGGCTGACCGCCTGGGTATACACTGCAAAGAGTGCGAGTGCAGTCAGGGCAGCCCCGCCTATTGCAAAGCCCTTCCCGATGGCCGCAGTGGTGTTGCCGACCGAATCAAGGGTGTCAGTGATCTCGCGGATACCTTTCTCCTGGTGGGACATCTCGGCGATACCACCGGCATTGTCAGCGACGGGGCCATAGGCATCCACCGAGAGGGTAATCCCGAGGGTTGCGAGCATCCCGACCCCGGCAAGGGCAATACCATACAACCCTGCCTGGTTTGCTGCAATGAGGATAGCAGCCACAATGATGATTACCGGCCAGATGGTGCTTTCAAATCCCACCGCCAGGCCGGTAATGATATCGGTTGCGGCTCCCGTCTCCGCAGCCTTGACAATCCGCTGGGTAGGGGGCCGCTCGTACGAGGTATAGTATTCTGTCACGAGGCCGATCAGGAATCCTGCGACCAGCCCTGCAACAGTAGCAATGAACACCCCGATATACTGAGGTCCTATGAGGGTATCCACCAGCCACCAGGTCGCAATCACCGTGAGGACGAGGCTCGTGAGGGTCCCGATATTGAACGCCTTGTGGATGGCACTGCTCTCGTTCTTCGAGCTCCGCACGAAGAACGTCCCGATGATGGACGCGATGATGCCAAGCGCAGCGATGAGCATCGGGAGGAGCACGAGGTTCTGGACCGGGACATTCACGAATCCCGCAGCAATGGATGCGACAACAGCAAGACCCATCGTCGCGATCACCGACCCTACATACGATTCGTACAGGTCGGCACCCATTCCGGCGATATCACCCACGTTGTCCCCGACATTGTCGGCGATGACCGCGGGGTTCCTCGGGTCGTCTTCCGGGATGCCCGCCTCGACCTTGCCCACCAGGTCAGCCCCGACATCGGCTGCCTTGGTGAAGATTCCTCCCCCGACACGGGCAAAAAGGGCGATCGAGCTTGCTCCGAGCGAGAAGCCGAAGAGGACATTCACGGTGTCAGCCAGCGTCAGTGCGGTAAACGATGAGAAGGCATAGAAGAGCACTGAGAGACCGAGCAAGCCCAGTCCGACGACGATTAGGCCCATCACGGTCCCGCTCGAGTATGACACCCGGAATGCGTTTGCCATCCCCTTCTTGGCAGCGTTTGTCGTCCGGACATTCGCATAGGTGGCAGCTTTCATCCCGATGTAACCGGCAAGGGCAGAGAGTGAAGCCCCAACGATGAAACAGACTGCCGTGAACGGATTGATTGCAAGGGCGAGCACAATTGCCATCGCTATCATGAAGACAAGGATCGCAGTGTACTGGCGCTTCAGGTAGACCATCGCACCAAGCCTGATTGCACCTGCGATCTTCTTCATCAGATCGCTGCCCTCTTCTTCACGCTTCAGAACCATGTAGGAGTAGGCAGCAAAGAGAAGGCCGATAAAGGCACAGATTGGGACAAGAATAAACAGATCCATCAAATACTATCCTCCGAATCTCGTGAAAATGGTGTTTTTGTACTTATACTGGTGTACTATGAGAGGATAAAAAGTGAACGACTCATCTGATGTGAAAAGGGCTTCGCTAATTTTATGCTGGTGTCTCAATCAGACCAGTGTATTTTTTTTCTTTACCAGAGCGCAGCCTCGACTGACATCAATTGAAATCAAGGACCGTGGGCTTCAGTGTCTGCAGATCGAGCTGAACCGCCCTTGCAGGAGTCGGGTTGATATTCATCTGTTTCTGGAATGAGGTCTGTGACTGCCAGGTCCCGGCATTCACACAAAGAGTGCCACGGTAGTCTGAGATCCCCATGATGTGGATATGGCCGGTATGGAGCACTTCAGGGACCGGGTCGATCACCAGGTGATCCTCCCGGCCCGGGGCGATAGGGGTCCTCTTGCCGTAGGTGGGTGCAAGATGCCGCCGCTGGAGCATCCCGGCAATCATCGGAGAAGCATCTTCATATTTTGCGCCGGGGACCAGGCTGATCAGGTCGTCGATCGACCTGCCATGATACATCTGGACCATTACACCCTGGAGACTGACCAGTGCCGGATTCTCAACGAACATGCAATTTTTTGGAAATCTGCCGACAAATTCAGGAGGTATGGCAGGCTGCGGCTCTGCAGCACGCACGACATCATGGTTTCCGGGGCTTATTACGATCACCATTCTTGATGGCAGACTACTCAGCATGGCGCCCAGGGCATCATATTGTTCATAGATATTGGCGATAGTGAGTTCGTGCTCCTGCCCGGGATACACCCCTATCCCATCCACCAGATCGCCTGCGATGAGGAGATATGATACCTCCCCATCATCGAGCCAGTCAGAAAAACGGTTCCACGCATTCTCGAGGAAGGTATCGCTACCGACATGGATATCAGAGATGAGCACTGCCGACCCCGGCTCACTGCTGGTGAATGGGGCATGGTTAATGGGGACATCGGGACGGAGGACTTGGTCGGCAAAAAAGAGCCTGCCATCACCCGACAGGGTCCCCCTCACCCCTATCACTTCATCGGGGATCAGCGTCTCTCCATCGGAAAAGACAGGGCGTCCCTTATGAAAGAGGACCGGGAGCGTCCCTGAGGGATCTTCCAGCTCTGCCATACGGTGACCATTGGTTGTACTCCGTGTCTCTATCACAAGGCCAAGTACCGTACAGGTCTCCTCCCGGTAGCGTGAGTTCCTGAGCAGCCCTTCGATAGGGACAGGAGTGCACCGGGAGCGGACGATGCTTCCCAGCCTGTTGTACCGGTCCCTGAAATACTGGACGTAATCGGTGACGGTCCCTCCATACCCCGATGCACCGTTGTTGCCCTTCACGACCTCGCAACGGGGATCGGCGGAAAACCTGCTCCCATCCCGGCCGGGGATAATTCCAGGGATATGTTTCACGGAGACAACAATGGTGTCTTTCGGGATGCTCTCGATGATTGTCTCGATAAGACCGGGGTCACCCTGCTCGGCAAGGTACCTCACCACATCAGGATGGACCTGCATCTTGGTCTCGAGAAAACGGTGAACGATTGTCCTGGTGTCGAGCATCCCACGTTCGTTAATAGTATTGCCATCTCGTGATTTCTGTGTTTGGATCGGGACCCTGGAGGGAAGGTCTGACGGTATCCGGATTAGGATCAACCATCGCGATTCCTTAATAGCCAGCAATGCGAATAGAGGTAAGTTATAGTATGGCGGATCCGAAAAAAAAAGCAGAGGAAAAGAGCCTTATCGGGACCCTCCGCACCAGTGAACATCCCTGGATCGCATTCGCCCGCGAGATCATCTGGATTGTCGCGGTGGTTGCAGGGATTGCCCTTGTCCTGTATCTTGCTTCCGGTACCTGGCCGGCCGTGGTGACCATCGAATCCGAGAGCATGGTGCCGCATATGAACGTCGGGGACCTGGTATTCGTGGTGGAGAAGGACCGGTATGGGGCTCTGCAGACCTGGCAGTCCGGCAGAGAGACTGGATATATGAAATTCGATGAGTATGGTGATGTGCTGATTTACTCCCCGAACGGGGCAGAAGGTTCGCTCATCCCTGGCCTTGGTGGCGGGATCCATCCCATTATCCACCGTGCAATGGATACCACTGAGACAAGTACCAGCATCCCGGTATACTACTATTTCTACCCGGGGCAGGGCAGCCCTGACCGTTATCTCCCGGTCACAATCGATGATAACGCCTGGATTCTTGAGGACGGCACGATTGTTGCAAGGATACAGAACGGGCTCCTCATCCCGGACAAGGGCAATGCCACTCCTGATGAAGGGTATATTGTCATCTCTGAACAGGTGTCAAAGAACAGCGGTTATCTCACCAAGGGGGATAATAATGTCCGGAGTGATCAGGGATCCTACCTCTCCAGGGCAGAACTCGGTGTGATCCAGCCGGTGAAACCCGAATGGATCGTGGGGAAGGCATTTTTTGCCATCCCCCTCATCGGATACATCCCTCTTAATATCAAACTGGTCGCCGTTATCCTGATCCTCGTGCTGGTGGGGTGGGAATTCTACCAGCGGAGGAAAAGCGGGGAATCTGGGAAGAAACAGGAGAAAAAGTGAATATTAGAGCCCGTCATGGACATCAGTACCATACTCCGTGATGTCGAAGGAGGCCACCGCCTGAGCGAGGAGGAGGCTGCAGCCCTCCTCAAGGTACGAGGCCGAGACATCTTTCTCATATTCTCACTTGCGGATGCACTCAGGGAGGAGCGGGCCGGAACAGTGGTGACCTATGTCCGGAATCAGAATATCCACCTCACGAACATCTGCAAGAACCTCTGCGGGTTCTGCGGCTTTGGCCGGAATGAAGGCGACGATGGAGCTTTCTGCGATGACACGGAAACGATCGAAAAGAAGGTGGCTCTTGCCACCTCCCGCAAAGTCACGGAGATCTGCCTGCTCTCAGGAGTCCATCCCCGCTTTACAACAGTGACCTATGAGGAGATCCTCAAGACCGTGCACAGGGCAGCACCCCATGTTCACATCCATGCCTTCAGCCCTGATGAGGTGATGCATGCCGCACGGCAGGACGGCATCACGACCCGCGAGGTGCTCGAAAGGATGAGATCCGCCGGGTTGTCGTCCCTGCAGGGGACTGCAGCCGAGATCCTGGCTGACCATGTCAGGTCCGTGATCTGCCCACGGAAAGTCTCCACCGCCGAGTGGGTCGGCATTATCCAAGAAGCTCACCGGATGGCGATCCCTACCACTGCCACCATCATGTACGGGACCTGTGAAACCGAGGAGGACAGGGCAAGGCACCTTGCCCTTCTGCGGGAGATCCAGGACGAGACGGGAGGATTCACCGAGCTCGTCCCGCTCTCTTATATCTATCAGAACACCCGGCTCTACCAGGACGGCATCGCCGGGCCGGGAGCAAGCGGGAGGGAGGATCTCCTCCTCACCGCGGTAGCACGGTTGTTCCTCGATAATTTCAGAAATATCCAGGTCTCCTGGGGTAAACTCGGCGTAAAACTCGGCCAGCTCGCCCTTCTTGCAGGGGCAAACGACCTTGCAGGGACGATGTTCTCGGATGATGTATCCGGCGACGCGGGGGCTGCTGGTTCGGATTATCTGGATCCTGCCATGATGGAGATCATGGTCCGGGATATTGGTAGACCGCTTCGACAGAGGCGGACCGACTATTCCCTGGTAGAGGCTGAGCAGGGTTGAATGGAGACCAGGATTGCACCTCACTTCCTGAACGGTTTGAGTTCAGCGGGTTGTGTGGATCTCACTCTTTTTTTCATTCTGCAAAAGGACTGCATCTCATAATTGATTCCCGGGACTGAGCCTTAGACCTGCCTGCCCCTGTCATCATGATCCTGGAATGGACCAGGATGGCAATCACCAGATGATGCCGTTTTTTATGAAATGGAACGGTGGTTCATTAGACATTAGTTCGGTGAAAATCTAAATTATGCGAATGATGTGTAAAAAAGGTAATTCTTCTTGGAGAAAACAATACCGCGGAAGCAATTCCGTAAAGGAGAATAGGACTGTTCCCCGGGTGGGGTGTGTTCATAGCCGGAGATTCATTCCGGGCAGAAGAAGAATATCCCCCGCTCCTCCTGGCTCTCCTGGATCCCCGAACTGATCTGTATCTCCCGCAGGATTTTGAGGATCTCGCGGCGGGAGAGGCCGGTTGCAGTGGTAATATCCTCAAGTGTACACGGCCTCCGGCGGATCAGCTCTCGGACCAGGGCAACAGCCTCTTCCCATTCCGTGGTCATGGGTGCACCGGCTGTGAGTTCATACCTGATCGGCTCTACTGGGATCAGCCCGGAAATTCCCAGTGCACCACGGATCCTCTCCAGTTCTGCCGGTGAGGCCGGGCGGACCCAGTGCTCGGTTCCAGGGCGGTCGAGGGTGTTGACCTGGACCTTGTCAGGAGCAATCTGTTCAATCGCGACACGAAGTCCTTCAAGTTCCCGCCGGCTCGTATTGATCCCGGGTATGATAAAGACCTCAAGCCAGATCTCCCCTGCATACTCCCTGCGGAACTGAATCAGCCCCTCTATTACCTCTGCGACGTGAATGCCAGGTGCCGGCCGCTGGATCCTGGAAAAAGTCTCCTCAAATACCGATGAAAGCGTGGGAAGGACGAGATCGGCTTGCATGAGATCGTTTCTCACATCGAAACGCCAGAAAAGACTCCCGTTGGTCAGGACCGCCACACGGTACTGGGGATAGGACTCTTTGAGGAAACAGATGACATCCCCGATTGAAGTGGAGAGGGTTGGCTCACCGGAACCGGAGAACGTAATAAAATCAAGAACGGGTGCGGAAGAGAGATAGGTGCGGAGTTCTTCCAGCACTTCCCGGAGGGGAAAGAACTCCTGGCGCTCTGTTGTCTCCCGGGTAGTATGCCCGCATTCACAGTAAACGCAATCGAAGCTGCAGGTCTTGACTGGGACGAGATCGATACCCAGTGATCGGCCCAGCCGCCTGGAATGGACCGGGCCGAACAGGTGGGAGTATTTCATGGTATACTAGAAGGTGATCACGAGGCGGGTTAAATCCTTGGATTTCACCTAAGAGAGGAGATCAAGTGCTTCCTTTCCGCTCATCCCGTTCGATATCCCCAGCTTCTGGGCAGGGACATTCGTCTCCTTGATCACCCCCCAGACAAGGTCTTCGAGCGTCGCAACTGAGTCACCACAGGCCGGCCGCACCCTGGCTGCAGGATAGCCGAATCTTCCCAGTGCTGCCACATCGAATGCACCACACCCCACCAGGCCCCGTCTGGCAACCACCCAGACCAGGGTGACTGGTCCAAGAGGGAGGACATACCCGGTTCCCATTGAATTCTCCAGCTGGATCTCTTCACTCTTCATGGATCATCACCATCTCTTGGACTGATGGGGGATTAATGACATGGTCAGCTGTTTTATATCTGGGCGGCTCCAGAAGTTCCATGATAGCCTTGTCAAGAGGTAGCACGGTAAACACGGGGAAAAGGGATGAAAGGGGTGTCAGGACCCTTCTCCGGGACATTCTTGCGGGTTACCGGATGAGTGATGAGGACGCCCTCATGCTCTTTTCCGTCAATGACCGGAGGATATGGCAGATAGCAGCCTCGGCAGATGAGAAACGCGAGAAGGTCACCGGACCCATTGTCACGTTTGTCAGGAACCAGAATATCAATGTCACCAATTATTGCATCAATTCCTGTGGATTCTGTGGATTTTCGAAAAAAGAAGGTGAAGCGGGTGGCTATCTCTCTTCAAGGGACGAGATCCGGAACAAAGCGGCACTTGCCCGTCAGCGGAATGTCACGGAAATATGTACCGTGAGCGGACTCCACCCGGATTTTGATGCCGAATCGTATACCGGTATCATCACCACGCTCAGGGAGGGTGCTCCCGGGGTTCATATCCATGCCAGCAATCCTATGGAGGTTGCTTACGCCGCAAGAAAGAGCGGGATCAGCACCTCCGAGGTCCTCCAGCAGATGAAAGGAGCAGGCCTCGGTTCGCTCTGCGGGACGGCCGCAGAGATCCTTGTAGACGATGTGAGGAAGGTGATCTGCCCGGGTAAGATTCCGACTGATGAATGGATCCGGATCATCAGGGAGGCGCACCTGCTCGGAATCCCTACCACGGCAACCATCATGTACGGTCATTGCGAGACTGTCGAAGACCGGGTTCGTCACCTCTCCATCCTCCGCGCAATCCAGGACGAGACCGGTGGCTTCACCGAGTTTGTCCCGCTCTCCTTTGTGCACATGAACACACCCCTGTTCCGGAAAGGTCTTGCTAGACCCGGGGCAACCGGGCGGGAGGATCTGCTGATGACAGCCGTGTCCCGGCTGTATTTTGACAATTTCGATCACATCCAGGTCTCCTGGGTGAAGACCGGGGTGAAGATGGCCCAGATCGGCCTTATGGCCGGCGCAGATGATTTAGGGGGTACGATGTATGAGGAGAGCATCTCGAAAGGTGCGGGCGCCGTGAACACCGATTACCTCGATCCTGCTGAGATGAAACGCGTCGCTTTGGATATCGGGAGAACGCTGCGCGAGAGGGATACCCTCTACCGGTTTGTCTGACATAAGTGATTCCTTCTATTCGCAGGAGCTTTTCCTTTTAAGGGAGGAACCGGCAGGGCATGATGCGATGAATCAGGGCAGAAGGTGAAAAGAAGGATGAGTTCGAGCAACTGATCGCAGATGCTTCGATCTGCCACTTCAGGTTCGGCGACAATGGGAGTTCCTGGTGGTGCCGGGCTGTTCCTGATTTGAAGAGGGAACTATCTGATTTCGTTCCTATCAACCCGGAAGGAAGAGAGATGCTTCGAAAGAATCGCCTTGTCATATGGAGTAGAAACCGGGATCGAACAGGTCCATGCGCTGGTCATCAGTGAAGGGGTATAGGCGAACGGAGGATCATGTCGACTGATAATCCAGCATGATTGAGGAACCAGATGATAAGATCGTTACCTGTCTCATGAGTATCATTCAGTATAGCGGTGCGGAATCAAGAGGAATTGCTGAACGGGGGGATATTCCTGGGATAATGCCTTTGCAGTTGGTTTATGATCAGGCATATTTCCAGGAAAAAGCGGAAGGAACGATATTTTCAATCGTGTGGTTTCAGGAGCTTGACAATACGCTCCCCAATCTCTTCAGCTCTCCTGAGCGCCCGGGTGTCTTTCAGGATATCCCCCTCGAGGTATCCTTTTCCTCTCACCCAGCCGAGATAGGAGAATTCGTGGGAGTTTAAAAATCCTTCAATGGTCTCAATTGTACGAGCACCACCCTTATTAGCACAGACCGCTACTGCCACTGCCTTTCTGCCGGCCAGTTTCCGGTGATGATAGAGCGAGTAACTCCTGTCGATGAAATTCTTGAGATGGCCGCAGACGTCAAAGTAATACGTTGGGGAGCCGATAACGAGGACCTCGGCATCAATCACTTTCTGCATAATCTCTCCCCAGTCATCGTTCTGCACGACACACCAATCCTTCTCCTTGCACTTCTCACACCCGAGGCAGGGATTAATCTTCTTCCCTGCAAGGGAGATAAATTCGGTCTTCAATCCTGACTTCTCACAGGTTTCAAGCACTGCCCTGACGAGAAGTGCGGTATTTCCATCTTTCCGCATGCTCCCTGATATGCCGAGAACCGTCATACTCGACTTCTTGGGTTTAGGATATATTGAGTCTTGTGATGGTTACATCAAGACCGGCGTGTAAAAATGCGGATTTTACCTCTTTTTCCGGATTCGACTTAAAATATGCGAGATGAGACCGGCACCGGCAGTCGCTGCAGCCAAAGCCGGGGACCGGGTCACGGTCAAGGAGCCCGGAGATCCGGCATTCATCGGACTGCGCTGTTGTTGGTGCGCATGCAACAGCACTCAGCCTGAATCCTGGTTGCACGAGAAGATAATCGACATGCCAGTGGGGCGATCGTATCCCTTCCCGTTTCACTCTGATATGACGGGCAACCCGGGCAAGACCCCCGGGACCCTGTGCGGAACCGGTATACACATGCCATCCCGAGGGAAACGTCACCTCCCCCAGCGATCCGACCTCAACCGTGCAGCATCTGTTCCGGAACACCAGGCAGTAGACACCTTTATGCATATCCGCTCTTCAGGAGCTGCAGCGCAGCCGAGATGTGGAGTCTCCCCTCATGGCGGACAGGAGTGCCGTGACCTGGGTAGAGACCCTCTACCGGTAAGGATGCAAGTTTCCCGATCGACTGTGCAAGCGCGGTCCGGTCCCCTCCCGGAAAATCGTACCTCCCAAAACCACCGTCGGTGAATACCGTGTCACCCGATATCAGGAATCGTTCCTCTTCTGAATACAGGCAGATGCTTCCCTGGGTATGCCCCGGGGTATGGATGACCTTCAGGGGACCGATCCGGTCTCCTTCCGACAGGAGCTGCTGTGCAGCAATGCCGGGAGACCGGGCGCCGAAGTGAAGGGAGAGGCTCTGGTGATCCTCAAAAAGCCCGGGAGCATCGAGAGGATGGATGGCGACCTTTGCATCGCACATGTGGGCTATCTCCTTCACGTGTGCCGTGTGATCATAGTGGCAGTGCGTGAGCACGATCGTATCGATCTCCTCCCTGTAGGGATCGACCGCAGAGGGCAGGACTCCGGCATCGATGAGAATATTCCCGAACAGGTACGCATTCGCCACGAATCCTCTTCCAGGGATCCAGGTGACTGGCATGCATAACTAATAAGTGGCGCATCTTACATCTGTCTTATGCGTACCCTGATCCAGGAGTGTATTGCCGGGATTCCTATGATAGTTGAGCCGGCAGCACGACAGGAAGGGCAGAATCCACGGGATTTTGCCCGTGCGGTGGCCCGGGGGCATGTCGTAATCCCTGCCAATCCCGTGCGCCCGCACCGGTTGAGTGCCATCGGTGAAGGATGCAGGGTGAAGGTCAATGTCAATGTCGGGACTTCGGGAGAGCGGTGTGACCTGGCCCTCGAGAGAGAGAAGGCCGAGGCAGCCATAGCAAACGGCGCTGACACCCTGATGGACCTCTCCACCGGGGGGGACCTCGAAGCGATCCGAAAAATGATCCTCTCGTTCGATGTTCCTGTTGGCACGGTCCCCGTCTACGAAGCGGTCAG
>JAKLGZ010000023.1 GCA_022710385.1 Methanoregula sp. | reverse complement strand
CATCAGCCTCATGGAGGTTGCAGGGACCGGAGGTCCCGTCATCGCGACCGGTGGAATCAGGAGCGGCCTTGATATGGCGAAGGCGATCACTCTCGGTGCCGCCCTGTGTGGTATTGCGCTCCCCCTGCTGAAACCTGCAATGAAGGGCGAGAACGAACTGAAAAGAACCGTGACTGATTTTTGCGATGAACTGCGGGTGGCTATGTTCCTCTCCGGGGCACGAAATCCTGAAGAATTAGGGGAGAGGCGGCCTTACATAACCGGCAGGACTCGACAGATGATGAAGAAATAAATGGAGGTAAATAATGGATATTGAGATAATCGCCGTTGGCGGGTATGACGAGGTCGGGAGAAATATGACCGCCGTCCGCTGCGGCAAAGAGATTGTCATTTTGGATATGGGTCTTCGCCTTGACCAGGTGATGATTCACGAAGAGGCTGAAGTGGAGAACCTGCATTCCCTGGATCTTATCCAGATGAAGGCAATTCCTGATGACACGATGATGAATACGGTCGAAGGGAGCGTTAAGGCGATCGTCTGCTCTCACGGCCACCTGGATCACATCGGGGCAATTCCGAAGCTGGCCCACCGGTACAATGCCCCGATCATCGGGACCCCTTATACGGTTGAGCTGATACGGCAGCAGATAGCAGGTGAACAGAAATTCGGGGTGAACAACAAGCTGTTTGCCCTGAAACACGGGCAGAAGTATACCCTGTCCCAGCACCTCACCCTCGAGTTTGTGAGGATGCAGCATAGTATCATCGATACTGCTACCGTTGTTTTGCACACGCCGAAAGGAGCCATCGTCTACGCATGTGATTACAAGCTGGACCGGACTCCTGTCATTGGGGATCCGCCGGATTTCGCCCGACTGAGACAGATCGGAAAGGAGGGAGTGCTTGCCCTCATCGTAGAGAGCACGTATATTGACAACAGGGGGAGGGCACCGAGCGAACGTATCGCCCGGGATCTGGTCCGTGATACGATCACGAGCTACGAGGATGACAAGAACGCGATTATCGTCAGCACATTCTCATCGCATATCGCCAGGGTGAAGACCATTGCCGAATGCGCACACGAGATAGGCAGGAAACCGGTGCTTCTCGGCCGATCGATGGAACGGTACAGCTCCACGGCCGAGCAGATGAAACTGGTGGCATTCCCGGATACGATGAGCATGTTTGGCAACAGGCGCACCGTCGACCGGACTCTCAGGAGGATGGTCAAGATGGGAAAGGAGAAATTCCTCCCCATTATCACCGGTCACCAGGGAGAGCCCGGCTCAATCCTTACCCGGATAGCCCTGGGCGATACCCCTTATAAAGTTGAGAAGGGTGACAAGGTGATCTTCTCAGCGAAGATAATCCCCAATCCGATGAACATCGGCCAGCGGTACATGGTAGAAGCACACCTGAACATGGCAGGGGCACGCATCTTTCCCGATCTCCACGTCAGCGGCCATGCGTACCGGGAGGACCATTACGAATTTGTTCATATGCTGAACCCCCAGCATGTCATCCCGGCACACGGACATATCAGGATGACATCCGGTTATGCGGAATTTACTGAGGAGATGGGATATACCCTCCATAACGATGTGCATATCATGTCGAATGGCATGCGGGTAAAACTGAGCTGATCAAGGAAGGGCTATCACGATGGATCTGAAGGATTATCTTGAGGACACTGCAACACAAGTCGACAAGCTCGTCTACCGCTATTTTGGAGAGACCTGTGGGGAACTTGGGGAGGCAAGTTCCCATCTCCTCCTGGCTGGAGGCAAACGGTTGCGTCCGGTCATGCTCATTCTTTCTGCCGATGCCATCCGGAAAGGGAGTTCAATCGACCTGATGCCCGCCGCCCTTGCTCTGGAGCTCACCCATAGTTTCACTCTCATCCATGATGATATCATGGACGGGGATGTGGTACGCAGAGGTGTCCCTACCGTACATACAAAATGGAATATGCCTACCGCAATTCTGGCCGGGGATGTGCTCTTTGCGAGCGCCTTTGAATTCATTGCGATGACTGACGCGCCTGACAATGCCAAGGTACGGGCTATCTCGATGCTTGGCCGGACCTGTGTCCAGATCTGTGAAGGCCAGCATATGGATATGTCATTCGAATCAAGGGACGATGTGCTGGAAGGGGAGTATTTGAAGATGGTGGAGAAGAAGACAGGCGTCCTCTATGCAGCATCAGCAGGAATAGGGGGAATCCTGGCCGGTGGAAATCCTACGTATGTCGATGCTTTATACCACTTCGGGCTTGGTATCGGGATGGCCTTCCAGATCCAGGATGATATCATCGATCTCCTCGCACCCCCTGCCGTGAGCGGAAAGGACCAGGCTTCAGATCTTCGGGAAGGGAAAAAGACCCTTATCGCGATGAAGGCCCTGGAGAAAGGGTTTGACCTGTCAGAGTTCCGCCGCGACCTCTCCCCTGCAGAGGTTGATGCCATCATAAAAAAACTTGAATCCCTTGGTGTTCTCGAAGAGGTCAGGATGTCAGCCCGTGATCTGATTAAAAACGGGAAGAAACGTATCAGCATTCTCCCTGATTCGGAAGAGAAACAACTCCTCTCCGATCTGGCCGATTATTTTCTTTCCCGGAGTTATTGAACATGGAAGACAATCTCCGGAGTATCCTGCTGGTTTTTGCGCTCCAGAATGCGGTGAAACATTCGAGTCTGCCCAAGCCGGGGACGGTGATAGGCATGGTCATGGGGAAGCATCCCGAATTCCGCTCGAGGGCCAGGGAAGTCTCTGCGCTCCTGGACGAGGTGCTTTCTCAGGTTGCGGCTCTCTCGCCGGCCGAACGGGAGCAACAGCTCCGTGCCCTGGCCCCTGATGTTGCCGAAGATATGTCCCGGCCCAGAGTACATGTAAAGGAGCTCCCCGGTCTTGAGAAGGCAGACCATGGTGTCGTGATGCGGTTTGCTCCGAATCCCAGCGGGCCGCTGCACCTGGGGCATGCACGAGCTGCCGTTCTCAACGATGCGTATGTAAAACGATACGGCGGAAAATACATCCTCCGGATTGAAGATACCGATCCCAAGAGGGTTGATCCCGAAGCGTATGGGATGGTGATCAGGGATATCGAATGGCTTGGGATCACCGTCCATGAGGTCGTTTACCAGAGCGATCGTTTTGATCGCTATTACCGCTACGGAAAGGAACTGATCGAGCGCGGGGGAGCCTATGTCTGTACCTGTGAAAATGAGCAGTTCAGGCAGCTGAAACAGAAGAAGACTGCCTGTCCCTGCCGTTCGCTCTCAGTCGAGGAGAATCTCTCACTCTTTGATAAGATGCTGGCGGGGGAGTTCTACGAAGGAGAAGCTTCGGTCAGAGTCCGGACCGATCTCGACCATCCGGATCCGGCGATGCGGGACTTTCCGGCGTTCCGCATCCTTCACCAGCCTCTTCATCCCCGAATCGACGCGGTGGTCTATCCCCTGATGAACTTCACTGTTGCGGTGGATGATCATCTCCTGGGGGTAACGCATGTTATTCGTGGCAAGGATCATATTGCAAACACACGGAGACAACGATATATTTTCGATTATTTTGGGTGGGATGTCCCGGTATATCGTCACTATGGGCGGATGGGTATCGAGGGGGTCGTGCTCTCCACCTCCCAGATGAGACAGGGAATTGCATCAGGTGAATATGAGGGGTGGGACGACATCCGGCTCGGCACACTCAGGGCGCTGGCCCGGAGGGGGATCTCCCCTGAAGCGGTCCGCCAGGCAGTTCTCGATATAGGAATCGGGGAGACCGATATCTCCTTTTCCTGGGACAACCTCTATGCCCAGAACCGGATGATCGTAGATCCGGTAGCAAACCGGTATTTCTTTGTTCCCCACCCGGTTGGAGCTGAAATCAGGGATGCCCCGCATCACGTTGCCCGGGCTCTCCTGCACCCGAACGAACCTGAGAGAGGCACCAGGGTTCTCCCGTTCACGGGAACCGTTCTGCTCCCGCGGCAGGAGCTTGAGAAACATCCGTCTCTGATCCGCTTAAAAGATCTCTTCAATGTCAAGGTATCTTATGATGAACAGGGATACCTGTTCACCTATGCAGGGGATCAGTTATCGGAAGCCCGGGAAGCGAAGGCCCCTATCATCCAGTGGTTGCCGGCAGATTGCGCATTGCCTTGTGTGCTCCGCACCCCAGAAGGCGATGTTGAGGGGGTCTGCGAGACGGGTGTGATGAGAGAGGCAGGATCGGTACTACAGTTTGAACGGGTGGGATTTGCCCGGATCGATGATACTAGCGGCGACAGGATAACGGCGTATTTCACCCACCGGTAAGTGAGGAATCTCTTTTTCCCTGTTACCAGGCATCCTGAACTTTTTTCCCACTACCTTTCATCTGCCATCATGAAGAGAAAGGGAATAATATCTTTCCAAGGTACTATTCAATACAGGTGAAGTGAACCGGATGGTGACAAGATTCAGGAGATACTGGCAGATCGCTGATATCCTCTTCAAGTATCAGTTCGGCTCTTTTGTCCAGAAACTCTTTCCCGGGACCTACCGGTTCAGGAGGTGCAGTGAGTGTGACATCGAATCTGTCACCTCGGTCTACCAGCGGTTGCGGATGGCAATCGAGGAGCTAGGCCCCACCTACGTAAAACTTGGCCAGATCCTCTCGACCAGGCAAGACCTTCTTCCACCAGAAATGATTGGGGAGTTGAAAGTCCTTCAGGACCATAGTGCACCTCTGCCATTCAGCGAGATCAGGGAAGTGATCGAGAGGGAGTGCCCACACCATAAGGATTGCTTTCTTGAGATTGAAGAAACACCTCTGGCATCCGCTTCCATCGCACAGGTGCATCGGGCGAAGCTCTCTGATGGTACCCCGGTTGTCCTGAAAGTGCAGCGTCCGGGCATAAAAGAGGTGATTGAGACCGATATTCTTATCCTTGAGTCTCTGGCTGCAAGAATCGAGTATTATTATCCTCACTATGCTGTTTACAATCCACAGGGGATTGTCCGGGATTTCGCAGCCCAGATCCGGCAGGAACTCGATTTTATCAATGATGGGCGGAATGCGGATCGCCTCCGAAAGAATATGATGGATCTCAAAAAGATCAGAGTCCCCATGATCTTCTGGGAGCAGAGTACCCGAAATCTCCTCGTCATGGAGTATATTGAGGGGGTGCGAATCGACCATGTAGATGAGATTCGTGGTATGGGGGTGGATCCAAGGGAGATTGCAGACCGCGGATTCTACGCATATTTGCAACAGATCTTTGAGGATGGTTTTTTTCATGGTGATCCCCACCCCGGAAATCTTCTCGTGTCAAGGGATGGGACGATAACCTTCCTGGATTTCGGGATTGTCGGGATCATCTATCCCGAACGCCGGTTCCATTTCACCCATCTCCTTGTCGCGATGATGCAGATGGATCCCGAGATGATGATCAAGGCACTTGAGCATCTTGGTATTTCCATCGATGAGACCGTGCGTGATCAACTCAGGGACGATCTCTACCGTGCGATGCTCGAAGCAGAAGGAGCGTCAGTCGGTCAATACAGTTTCATCAACATGAGCAGGGGACTGACCGATACCATGAGGAAAAACCATATCAGGATGCCGCAGAACCTGATGCTCATGCTCAAGGTAATCATCATGGTGCTCGATCTTGGTGTTACGCTCGACCCGAAGTTCAACTTCGGGGAGAAGGCAGAACCGTATGTCAGGAGGCTTGCCCGGCGGGAGAACTTCATCGACCAGTATCTGTACCGGGCAAGTCACTCGGTCCTCGAGACAGTTGATGGTATGCTCGAGATGCCCCGGGTCATCAACAAAACACTCCGGCAGCTCTCCACCGGCACCATCAAGATCGATATTGTTGATTCGGATATCCTCCGGCTCCAGCAGTCGCTTGACCGGACGAGTGACAAGATCCTGATCGGACTGATCGTTGCCGGTGTGGTGGTCGGGTCGTCACTGGTGATAACGGTGGCTGATGTCAGGATACCTGACTTTGTCTTCTATCTCGCAGCCCTTGCCTACGTGGTTGCGATTATTATTGGTCTTTATACGATTTACCACGTAATATTTGGCATGAACAAAAAAAAAGGTGATTTTTAAGCATCAGTGCATCATGTGTCCTGAAAGCAATGGTATGCCCCGGGAGGTACCCCCTCGTAATCTTGGTATGGTCCCCGGTTCGATAGATCCTGCCTTTATCACCGATTCTTTCCTGAACATTACTGCTTCAGGGTGATGGGACCCAAACAACATGATGTGAAGTCAAATCATTCGTTAGATGCGTCTTGGCGGAAATACAGCCTGCAGTGGCAGCTTCCGTCATTCTCCACTTCTTCCTTGTGATAGATACAGGGGCATATGATCGCTGCATCCTTTTCCTTGTCCCCTGACCTGAGCCTGCAGGGGCAGTACTGCTCTCCGTATTTTTGCTTGTTCCGGGCAAGACCCCTGATCACAATGCCGAGTTTTTTCTCATCAGGATTAAGAACCCAGTGATGTTTCTTTGCATAATTCCTGGCCCAGGTAAGGATCGCTTGCTCCTCCTGATCCCCTTCTTCTGTCATCAGCAGGTCACTCCTTTCGCATGCTCGATATGGGAGATCATTGATAAAAAGATCTTCTTCCCGTCATCTGAAGAGAGGATCTCCTCTGAAGCCCGTTCAGGATGTGGCATCATGGCAAGGACATTGCGGTTCTTGTTGAGAACGCCGGTGATGTGCTCAAGAGCCCCGTTCGGGTTGCTCTCAGGGGTGAGATTTCCTGACTCATCACAGAATCTGAATGCGATCTGCCCCCGTTCGTTCAACTCGGATAGCTGATCTTCAGGAATCACGTACCTTCCCTCCTTGTGAGCGATGGGGATTTGCAGCACGTCACCGCTCTTGTAGCGTGAGGTGAACGGCGAATCTGTTGTCTCGACCCGGAGGTGCACCTTCCTGCAGATGAACTTAGGGTATGCATTGATGGTGAAGACCCCGGGGACGAGCCCGCTCTCGGCAAGGATCTGAGCCCCGTTGCAGATGCCAAGGACCAGGCCCCCTTTCTCTGCGTGAGCGGTCACTTCCTTCATGACAGGGGTCCGGGCAGCGATGGCCCCGGCCCGCAGATAATCACCGTATGAGAAACCTCCCGGCAGAATCACCGCATCATACGGTCGGGAGAGGCGATCCTTGTACCACACAAGGTCACAGTCCACCCCGCAGATATCTGAGAGGACATAGTGGGCGTCGCGATCACAGTTGCTGCCCCCGAACTGGATGACAGCAAACCTCATCGGTGGACCTCTACCTCGAAATGATGGATGACGGGATTTGCGAGCAGCCGCTCACACATCCCCTTTGCTTTCTCTTCCGCTTCTCTGGCATCAGCGGCATCAAAACGGACCAGGAAGAGTTTTTTTGTCCGGAGTTCCTCGGTCGCAAATCCAAGGTTTCCGAGGGCATGCCGGATAGCAAGTGCTTCCGGGTCAAGCATGCCTTCTTTCAGGCCGATCGTGATTTTTGCAAGGAATATCATGGGTTTTCTCCTCTCTTCAGGACTTTTTCAGTCACCTGCCGGTAGACGGCAAGCACATCACCTTTTTCGAACCGGTACACATCTTTGTCAAGGGATCCCTTTGTTTTCGCATCCCAGAGGCGCATCGAGTCCATGCTGATCTCGTCTCCGACGAGGATCTCCCCCCGGTATTTCCCGAATTCCAGCTTGAAATCGACAAGGGTCATCCCCCTGGCCTCAAAGAACCGGGAGAGGATGATATTGACCTTGAGCGCGAGGTCTTTCACCCGGGCGAGCTCCTCTCGCGACAGGAGTTTCATCGCGATAATGAGGTCATCGTTGAGCATGGGATCATGGCGGGAATCGTCCTTGTAATCGATCACGATAACAGGAGGATCAAGCGGGGTTCCTTCCCTGACGGGGTAGTTTCTGACCATGGATCCTGCCGCAATATTTCTCACAATCACCTCGAGCGGGATCATCTCAAGTTCCCGGACAAGCATGGTTGCATTGTCAATAAGGCGGATGAAGTGGGTGGGGATACGGTGTTCCCCAAGGAGGGAGAAGAGCCGTGCCGATACCTGTGCGTTCAGACTTCCTTTCTCTGAAAGGACATCTTTCTTTCCCCCATCAAACGCGGTGATGTCATCCCTGAACACGACAAGGAGCTCACCGTCCTTATCGGTGCGATACAATGACTTTGCCTTTCCTGAATAGACCGGAATACCCTGTTTCACGCTACACGCTCGCATTCTATATGTTGTTCCAGTCTCCTAATAAGGGGTTCCAGCCGCGGGTGGTACCATCCCTTTTCAATAAATCCCGGATAGATGCAGAGGCGCTCTTGTAAGATCGATGCTCCGGCAATAGCTTTCAGATGATCAAGTGCAGGCCATGGGTGCTCGGGATTGACGAAGTCGATGGTTACCGGGGAGATTCCTCCGAGGTCGTCAACGCCACACCGGATGAGGTGCCGTGCATCGGCAAGATTAGGCGGGATCTGGACCGCGATGCTCGAAGGGAGGATATCTTTTGCCATCCGTATGACAAGGCACATCTCTTCCGGGTCGATACTGCTGGATCGCTCCATCATCGTTCCCTCTTTTGCACAGAAGTTCTGGAGAATTACTTCCTGTATGTGACCATATCTCCGGTGAAGGTCCCTGATCACCATCAGGGATTCTTCCCTGTCTTCCATCGTCTCACCGATGCCAAGGAGAAGCCCGGTTGTGAACGGGATCTTCAGGCTTCCGGCCTCTTCGATCATCTGTATCCGGGTAGCGGGATTTTTTCCGGGGGAGTTGGCATGCGCCGGCAGATCAGCCGTAGTCTCCAGCATGAGGCCCATGCTGGCATTCACCTCGCGGAACCGCTCCATCTCATCTCTCGTCATGATACCGGCATTCGTATGGGGAAGAAGACCGTGCTCAATACTCAGCAGGCACAGGTCATAGCAATAATCGAGGATATCAGAATAACCATATCGCACGATCTGTTCCGTGAATCCCCGTTCCAAACCAGGGCGTTCGCCGAACGTGAAGAGAGCCTCGGTACACCCTGCGGATGCTCCGGCAGCAAGAATGGATTCCACCTCGCCCTGGCTCATAATGCATCCCTCCCGGACCGGCGTCCGGAAGATGCAGTATCCGCACCGGTTATGGCAGACCGTGGTGAGCGGGAGAAAGACGTTTCGTGTGTAGGTCAGAAGGTGAGGAGCCATGTGATATGGTAGTTGATCTGGGCGTTTCGGGATAAAAATTCCTCCGGCATGGGAATGGCCCTGATGTTGGAACATGCCAGGATACCATTCTCTGAAGAAAAAATATGAGAGGAACGGTATCAACGTTCTCTCATCAATTACTCTCAGGATGGCCGGCAGGGAGCGCCTTTTCCTTGATGCGTGATTTATTTATTTGGCCTGCACGTAGTGTTGTAGTGAAATGTCAGTCCCTGCTCTGATCCCTTTCAAACCAAGGAATCCCAAGACCAGGCTCTCCTGCGTCCTTGAACTCCCCGAGAGGGAAAAATTTGCCCAGATGATGCTGTGCGATGTCGTGGTGGCGGTACGGGACGCAGGATGCGAACCATTTCTCCTTGGTACAGAACCGTTCTTCTTCAATGGTCTGCAGGTGATCACCCATCCTGGCGGGTTGAACGAGTCGATCAATGAGTACCTGGAAAAGACTCCCGGACCCCTCCTGATCATCATGGCTGACGTCGCCCTCGCTTCAGGCCCTGCCATTCGAAGGATGGTTGAGACAGAAGCAGACATGGCCATCGTGCCGGGGACGGGGGGAGGCACGAATGCCATCTATCTCTCCTCCGCAGACCGCTTCCGGGTCAGTTATTATGGAATGAGCTTTGAGAAACATCTCCGCATTGCAGAAGAATGTGGGCTCTCCTGCGAGATTGTGGACTCGTTCCTCATTCACACTGATATCGATGAGCGTGAGGATCTCGTGGAGCTGCTCATCCATGGAAAGGGAATGAGCAGCCGGTACCTGCACGAGCTCGGCTTCGTCCTCTCCGCTGACAAGGGAAGGGTCAGGGTAGTGAGGGACACCTCCGGAACGGAATGAGCGGGGCTCTCCTCATTTGCTCTCTCTCCCTCCCTCTTCGCCCTTCGACGATCAGGGACCGCGATAATAGGTCCCAATGAGAAACAGCGTATGACTCTCTCTATGGTGAATCCCCATAAATCTCCCTGATTTACAGAACTGGTGAGGTAAAATTAAAAAAAATTAATGATTCCCGTCGTGAAACAAGCATAGAGAATGAAAATGCCGGAGGCATTTTCACATAAACCTCCTATGAGCCCCGATTTCGGGAAACGGGCATAATTATGAAAATTACGAAGTGATGTTCATTGGAAAAAGGTTGGATCGGGCACTCTCCTTCTTCCTGTCCCGGGGTCCCGTTATTTTCCCTTCAGACCGGCCAGCAGGCCCATGAAGAGGCAGTTCTCGGCCGCAATCGATTCGATCCCTTCATAGTCACCGATAGGGATCCCCAGTCCGCGGATAAGGGCTGCCGGTGTTGACTCTGCGGCCTCTCCCATCACGATCTCGGCAGCAGAGGCGATATTGTCCGCAAGTGCTTTCTTGGTGACTTCAAGGGGTCTTCCAAAGAGGTCTGGCTGCCCCCGTGCATCGATCACCGAAGGGATACCTGAACAACCGATAGCAACCCCGCTGCACCCTGATCGCATCGCATGGGTCCGGGAGTCTGCAATGATGACCCCTGTCCGCACCCCTGTCCTGCGCTCCAGTTCCTGCCTGATATCACGGGCACTCCTGTCCGGATCTCTGGGGAGCAGCACGACACAACCGGGGGGGGCATTGGATGCATCGACACCGGCATTGGGAAGAAGGGTGCCGCCCTTCATGCAGAGCAGGTGTCCCGGGATTCCTCCGACAATCTCATCGCTCTCGGTTCTTACCACTTCAACAAGGCGTGGATCGATGCCATATTTTGCTCCAAGGATAAGGGAGTCAGGCCCGGGGATTACCGTATCCAGGCGTACAATCCTTCCCTCGCTTGTAGCAACGGCACTCTCCGCCACCACAATGATGTCACCTTCTGCCAGGTATCCTGCTTCCGACAGAGTGATCCCTTCAACGAGTGCTTCGGCCAGGGTATCCCCCTCGCAGATGATCCGTGTCTTTATTCCCACGGTCAGGAAACTGGTCATGCTCTGTCCACCATCCGTGATGCCATCCTGATAACCTCGGCGGTCTCCCTGACATCATGGGTTCTGATGATATCTGCCCCTTTCTGGATGAGCAGGGCCGTGATCCCGAGGGACGCTGCGAGGCGCATCTCGGGCGGGCGGCCATCCGGTTCTCCGAGAAAGGTCTTCCGCGAGACCGCTGCAAGGAGCGGGCGGCCGAATGGTGAGCACTGCTCAAAGTTCCTGCAGATATCCCAGTCCAGGGCGGTACTCCGGGAGGAGTGCCAGAGGCCGATTCCCGGATCGAGGATATACGAGGATACCCCTGCCTCTGCACACCGGGTAACGATACGGGAGAGATTTTTAAGCGTCTCCCGGAAATTTGTCGCATCACCCGGCATTTTCTCTGATGCCATAAGGAGAGCCGGCAGTCCTGCATCGGCAACGATGCAGGCATAGGCCGGGTCCGCGAACCCCGAGATATCATTGGCGGCATGGATGTCATGGGAGAGGGCAGACTCGAGCACGGCACAATGCATGGTGTCCACCGAGACCGGGATGCCGGTGCCGTCCAGCTCAGCGAGGGCAGAGGAGAGGCGTTCTGCCTCCGTTGCCACGCTTATCGGGGGGGATCCCGGCGCAGTGCTTCTCGCGCCGATGTCGATGATATCCGCACCGAGAGAGACCATTTCCTCAGCGCGTTTCAGGATGGATCCCGGCATGACATAGGATCCATGAAAAAATGACTCGGGGCTGCAGTTGATGACTCCCATCAACCGGACCGGGAATCCCTCCCCGATCGGTATACCCTTTACCACACACCGGTGCATAGGGACCGCTTCGCAGCGAGGAAGGTGTTCTCCATCAGGGATGCAATGGTCATCGGCCCGACACCCCCAGGGACAGGCGTGATCGCGGAGGTGTGGTCTTTGACCCGGTCAAAGTCAACGTCACCGCAGAGAACGCCGTCGATCCTGTTGGTGCCGACATCGATCACCACCGCTCCCTCTTTTACAAACGAGGGCCCGACGTATCGTGGTTTACCGATGGCGACCACCAGGAGATCGGCCTGCCTGGTGATGAGCGGGAGATCCCGGGTTTTCGAATGGGTGATGGTCACCGTGGCATTGGCGGAGAGGAGGAGTGCTGCCATTGGTCGACCCACCTCGATTGATCTCCCCATGACCACGGCATGCATGCCTTCCGTTTCAATCTGGTATTCGTTGAGGAGCGTCATGATTCCCTGAGGGGTACAGGGGGAGAAGATCGGGGTTCCGGCAAAGAGACGGCCGAGGTTTGCCGGGTGGAATCCGTCAACATCCTTCTCCGGCAGGACCGCTTCGATCACCTGCATGGTGTCGATGTGGGAAGGGAGCGGGAGCTGGACCAGAATCCCTGATATGTCCGGATCCCTGTTGAGCACCTGGACTTCCCGGATCACCTCTTTTGTGCCCGCACGCTCTGGGAGAGAGACGCCAACGGAACCGATATGGACCTGTTCGCATGCCCGGTGTTTCATCCGAACGTACAGTTCGGATGCGGGGTCATTCCCAACGATAACGGTGGCGAGCCGGGGAGAAAACCCGGACTCATCGATCTGCTCTTTTAAGATCTCGAGCCGTTTTTCCTGGACTTTCTTACCATCGAGGATCATATCATTCAGGATAAAGAGGGAAGCGTTGTGCCATCTCATGCACTTCTGCCCCTACTTTTTTGATTGTTGCTTCGTTTTTGATGTCTTTGAGCACAGTGGCTATATAATGTCCGATCCGCCGCATCTCCTCCTCTCTCATCCCGCGGGTGGTGACAGCGGGGGTTCCGATGCGGAGACCGCTGGTGACGAACGGGCTCCTGCTCTCATTTGGAATGGTATTTTTATTGACGGTAATATGGGCTTTTCCGAGCGCCACCTCTGCTTCGAGCCCGGTAAGGCCGAGATTGGTCAGATCGAGGAGGATGAGGTGATTATCGGTGCCGCCGGAGACAAGGCGAAGGCCTTCATCGGCAAGAACCGTTGCCATTGCCTGGGAGTTCTTCACGATCTGGCGGTTGTATTCACGGAACGAGGGCCTGAGCGCCTCTTTGAAGCAGACGGCCTTCGCAGCAATGATGTGCATCAGAGGACCCCCCTGCATGCCAGGGAAGACTGCCTTGTCGATCTTTGGGCCATTCTCTGCGTCGCACATGATCGCTCCGCCTCTCGGTCCGCGAAGCGTCTTATGGGTGGTCGTGGTGGTAAAGTCAACGATGCCAACCGGGGATTCGTGCATCCCGGTGGCGCAGAGACCCGCGATATGGGCGATGTCTGCCATGCAGATGGCTTCGACCTGTTCAGCAATCTCCTGGAAGGCTGAAAAATCGATGGTCCTTGGATAGGCACTTGCCCCGCAGACGATCACCTTTGGTCTGACCTTGCGGGCTATCTCCTCAACCACGCCGTAGTCAATCGTCTCGGTCTTGAGGTCCACTCCGTACTGGGTCACCTGGTACAACCGGCCACTGAAGCTGACCGGTGACCCATGAGAGAGATGTCCGCCCTGGGCGAGGCTCATGCTCATGAGCGGATCGCCACATTCCATGACGGCAAAGTAGATGGCCATGTTGGCCTGTGTCCCTGAATGGGGCTGGACGTTTGCATGCTCTGCCCCGAACAGCTCCTTCAGCCGGTCCCTGGCAAGGTTCTCGGCCATGTCATGAAATTCACAGCCGCCGTAGTACCGTTTTCCCGGGTAACCTTCGGCGTACTTATTGGTCATGACCGATCCCATTGCCTCGAGAACTGCTTTACTGACAAGGTTCTCCGACGCGATCAGCTCAAGGCCGTTCTGCTGCCGGAGCCGCTCTTTCTCGATGATGGAAGATATTTCATAATCCGTTGTGGCCAGATATGTCATGGTTAAAAAGGTCGGCGTTGATCAGGTAATACTTTTTTCTCTCCCGATGAAAAAAGGGCGTTGAATGGATATGGATGGTGAAATATGAAGGCGGTGTCGCATTCTCCCAGGGCATGAGGGGATCGTGGGGCATTGGCAGAACATTACCCCATACCCCTCAAAAATGAAGGATTTCTGATAGTACAGGCCAAAATAACCCATTGAATGGGGCATAACTATTATAGGGGATCAAGCAATGTTATCAATGAGGGTTCTGATGATGCCAGAGGACGTTCGTACATCCCTGCGGAAGAGCATCCCTGATCAGAAGGAGAAGGATATGGATCTACCAAAGAAGGAGAGCATGCCAGGCGCCACCCCTGAAGAGCGAATATCGGCACTGGAGAAGAAAGGGCGGGAGCTAGAAGCACTGGTGAAGGGGTTGACCGATGAACTCCTTGACCTTAAGTCAATTGTCATGCGGTTGAACAAGATCAAAGAGATGAGCGTTCAGGCTGGCACTCAGGCAGCAGCGGGTGCAGCGGGAAGCACGGTTATCATCCCGAAACGTCCGCCGGTGGTCAAGGCAGCCCCACCCGAGCCTGAAAAGATGGATCTGATCATGCAGACCGATGGCACGTTGAAACCCGAACGCCGGAAATCGAGCGACTACATCGTTGCATCCGCCTCCTATTCAAAGAAAGCAAAGCAATCCGAAGGTTCGGGAAAGAAGAATGATCTCATTGTCGCCGAGGATGAAGAGAAAGATTCAGCGAAAAAGTGATGGGAGAAAAGATCGTTGCACATCACTGAGCTCGAGATCGATAATTTCAAATCTTTTTTGAAGAAGACGAAAATCCCTTTTTTTGAGGGTTTCACAGTCATATCCGGCCCAAACGGATCGGGGAAGAGCAACATCATCGATAGCATCCTCTTTGTCCTCGCCCTCTCCTCCTCCCGTACGCTCCGGGCTGAGAAGCTGACCGACCTGATCAATCTCAATTCGGCTAAACCCACTGCGGAAGTGTCCCTCTCTTTTTCTGACGGGACGAAGATCCGCAGGAGGATCAAAAAAACGGGAAGTGGTTACTATAGCTACAATTATCTGAACGAGAAGCTCTGCAAGCAGTCGGAAGTGACCGAGTTTCTCTCGAAGTTCGGGATCAAACCACACGGGTACAATGTCGTCATGCAGGGCGATATCACCCGGATCATCGAAATGAGTGATTTTGAGCGGCGCAAGATCATTGACGAGATTGCCGGTGTCTCGGAGTTCGATGCAAAGAAAGATCAGGCTATCCGGGAACTGGAGGTGGTGAGAGAACGAATTGAAAGGGAAGAGATCCTGCTCGCTGAGCTGGGGGAACGTCTCACCACCCTGTCCAGAGAACGTGAACAGGCGCTCTTGTATCGGAAATGGGAGGAGCAGCTCCGCATGTTTGAGAACTGCAGGGCTGCCGCCTTCCTGCATTCGAAGGAGAAGGAACTCTCAACCGTTCTCCAGGCAGAAAAGGAGCAGGAGATCCTGCTGGAACGGGCCGGATCTGACCGGAGCCTCGAGGAGAATGAACGATCGTACCTCCTTGCCGATCTTGAGGATCTCACCAGGCAGATCAATCAGAAGAGCGGGTCAGAATACCTGAAACTGATCGCTGATCTCGAAGAGGCAAAGGGGTCCATCCGGCTTGCCGAGCAGACCATCCTGCGTTTGAAGAAGGAGAAGGAAGGAAACCTGGAGGGAATGAACCGGGTATTCCTTGACATCAAACGGGCGGAAGGGCGGATAACCGAATGCAGCCAGACCATCCGGGAGCTGACCATCGATCGGACCAATCTTGCCATGGAAGCCGCTGCGGCAAAGGGGCAGATCGCGAAGTTGGAGGCAGCGATACAGAACCAGAGCAGGGATATCGAAGGAGCACGGGATGAGCTCTTTTCCCTGATGCAGTCGATCGAGGCAAAGAAGGGGGACCGCTCGACCATCCTGCACCAGAAGGATCTCCTTCTCGAAAAGAGACGGATGCGGACGTCTGAACGGGAGCGACTTGAGGAGCGGATCCGTGCTCTTGATACCGAGACCACCTCCCGTGAAGGGCAGAACCTGCAGGAGAGAGAGCAGATCAATGCTCTTTTGTCAGATAAGAGTGGTATCGAACGGCAGATCTCTTCATCCGAGGCTTCTTTGTTTGCCAAGCGGGCCTCTCTCGAACGGACCAGGGACGAACTCCGTACTATCGAGCAGGAGGCAGTACGTCTCGAAGCCCAGCAACAGGCACGGGGAGAGCCGGCAAGCCGGGCACTCGAAGCAGTCCTCGCGATGGATGGGGTCTACGGGACCATCGCCCAGCTGGGGAAGGCTCCTCCCGAATATACGACTGCCCTGAACGTGGCTGCGGGCGCGAAGCTCCACTACGTGGTGGTTGAGGATGATGGAGTGGCAACGTCTGCAATCCGATATCTGAAAGACCAGAAACTGGGGAGGCTCACCTTCCTTCCTCTTTCGAAGCTGAAACCCGGGCCAATTCCGGAAGCCGGGGGGAAGGGGATCATCGGCCCTGCGGTAAGGATGCTTGAGTTCAAACCGCAGTTTGAACCGGCGTTTCGGGTGGTATTCGGCGGCACCATGGTGGTGGAGTCGCTTGAGGTTGGCAGGAGGCTTTTGGGGAAATATCGCATGGTCACTCCTGAAGGGGAACTGCTTGAGAAGAGCGGGGCCATGACGGGTGGTTCGTTCAAGAAGGCGGTCCGTGGATTTGGTGCGGCGGTCGAGGACGAGATAGGGCGTCTCCGCCAGCATGCAGAGGGACTGAAGTCAGACATGGGAGATCTTGAGAGCGCCATTACTCATGGGAGTACAGAGGTGGAGGCACTCAGGGGAAAACGAGCCCAGATCGAACAGGAATTGCAACGCCTGACTATCACCTCCGAGGAACTCCTGAAACAATCTGATGGATATCTCCAGGAACGCGAACGGGTCGCGGCAGACCTCCAGGAGATCATAGAGGAGGTGAAGGGGGGCACTGCAGACCTGGCGGCACTTGAGGCTTCCCTGGACACGACTACCGGGGAGATTACTCAGCTCACCAGGAGGATGGAGCAGCTCAAAAAGAGGCTGGATGATACCGATATTCCTGCGCTCACCGACCAGTTCGAGAAGAAGAGACGGGAGTTCGATGACATCGAGCGGCGGCTCCGGAACAAGGAGTCGGATATCAACGATCTCTCCCGGGAGCGGCAGCATTTTGGCTCCCGTGTTGAGGAGTTGACCTCAGAGGCAGACCGCATTACCCGGGCAAACCAGCAGATCGATAGCGATACGGCAGCAGCAAAAGACCAGATCGAGGCTGGGAAGGAGGTGATAAAGGGAATTGAGGAGCGGCAGAAAGAGTTCTCAGGGGAACTCGAACAACTCCGTGCCCGCCATGGCCAGGTATCGGATGCCATACGTGAATCTGAGAAGAGGATCCTTGAGTTCGATCTCGCTTCCGAACGGATTCGGGTGCAGCGGGATGCACTGGTGGCCCGCAAAGCGGCCCTTTCAAGCGAGATCGATCAGCTCCGGGCTGAAGTAGGGGGCACCACCACTGATCTCACCCTTGGGGAGATAGAGGATGGAATCTCCGAGGCATCTGCTGCCATGAGAAAGATAGGGGCGGTGAACATGCTTGCTATCGAGGAATACGACCGTGTTGAACAGCGGGTGGTGGAGCGGAGGGAGAAGAAGGAGATCCTCTCGCGGGAGCGATCGACGCTGCTTGAACGGATCGAGCGCTTCGAAACGATGAAGTATGAAGCGTTCATGGATGCCTTTAAGGCCATCGATGCGAATTTTCGCGACATCTTTGCCCGGCTCACGAGCGGGAGCGGACGCCTGATCCTCGAGAACGAAGAAGATCCTTTCTCCGGGGGCCTTTCGTTTGCCGTGCAGCCGCGCGACAAACCGGTCCATCTGCTGTCAGCTCTTTCAGGAGGCGAAAAGTCGCTCACTACCCTGGCCTTCATCTTCTCGATACAACAGCATATCCCTGCACCATTCTATGCGTTTGATGAAGTGGACATGTCCCTTGACGGCGCAAACGTTGAGCGGATCAGTGCGATGATCCGGGAGCTCTCCCCCACGTCGCAGTTTATCACGGTATCGCTCAGGAAACCGATGATCGAAGGGGCCGACCGGATCCTTGGGGTGACCCTGCTTCCTGACAAGAGTTCATTTGTTACCGGGGTCAGGGCGGATGTCTGAAGAGCCGGTCGAGATCCTGGTGCAGATGGCCGAACGGGGAGAGATCGATCCCTGGAATATCGATATCGTGGAGGTGACAGACCGGTTTCTCTCGGAACTCGAACGGAGAAAGGAGCTCGATCTCCGCATATCGGGCAGGACACTGTTTTATGCCGCCATTCTGCTCCGTATGAAATCTGAATACCTTGACCTTTCGGGCGATGCGGAAGATGAGGAGGTGCCGGATGAC
>JAKLGZ010000022.1 GCA_022710385.1 Methanoregula sp. | reverse complement strand
ATCGGCTGAAATCATAGGGAATCTCGGGCTCGGCAACCGGGACGAAAAGAAGAGGAGAGGGGTATTTGTTTAAAAAAAAATCATCCCCCCTTCCCACCTCCCTTTACCAACCCGTACTCAATCTCATAGTACGCGGTCGGCACCGAGATGAAATACTGCATCTTCTTCTCGTCTTCCGCATTCGCAATCTGCCGAAGAAGGGATGCCTGCTCTTCGGGGGTATGACCGATAGTCACCCACCGCTTGGTCTCTTCGCTCATCTTCCAGGACCTGGACGGGACAGCGTCCGGTGGAATGGTCACCTTGTCGTCCTCCGGATCGAAGTAGGACACTACTTCCTCCTTTTCGGACTCCGCAGCGAACTGCAAGGCCTCGGCGACCTCTTTCTCCACAAGGACCTCTTCCTTCTCCACAATAGCCTGGGTCTTCTGCCGGTGCTGCCAGTAGGCAACGAGTGCCGCCACTAACGCCACCAGCATCTCGAAAATCTGGATTAACTCCTGCTCCATGAAATCACCCCCAGGGGAGGGCGGCCCACGAAAGAGACGGTGAAAGGATTCACCGTCTCCGCAGGTTCAACTCCATCCGGTCGTGCATCTCAATGATGATCCTGACGACTGCAAAGAGCATCATCAGGCTCCCGAGAGAAAAACCGAGGAGGAACATGAATCCTTCATCCATGGTCCCTCCCTTCCCTGAATGGGAAAGTCAGTCGTTGGTCTTCAGGCCAGGGCGGGCACCGTGTCGGCCCATGCCTCAACGGTGGCGAGAATCGCGTCGGCCTCGTAGGAGGTGACACGGACCTCTTCGCGGCTGAAGGCCACGTAGTAGATCTCCCCGCTGGGGTCGTGGCACTTGATGGTGGCCGAATACCGCTCACCCTCGCTGTCGTTCACCGGGTCTCCGCCCATTGCGGTGGCCATCTCGGTATCACCGAGGATCTCGGACTTCACGGTGTTGAAGCCGGCAACGGTACTTGCCCGTGCGGTGATGGTCCCCACGGTGTTCGCTTCATCATCCTCGTAGAGGATCCGGGCGGTATATCCTTCCCTGGTCTTCTCCATCGCGGGCATCTGCCCGCTGGAGGTCTCATACGCGGTACACCCAAACGGGTTGGTGGTCAGGACTGCCTGCACGATAGTGTTGAAGGCAGCCACGTCAGCGATCGGGGTAGTGAGTGCCCTGACTGCCGACTTGACATTGGTCTGCTGGACGAAATCTCCCATGCTGATACTCCTGTCTACGGATTTCCCGGGATCTCGGATAGACGTGAGTATATAAAGAAGAAAGGAGTATATGGGCGTGACTGTATCAAGCGGGCGGAATGCAAATCCACACGATAATTAATGAGAAATAATAATTCGGAAAAAAATATGAAGAGATTCGGAATGCGTATCTTTTAAGATAATTCACTTTCAATTCCCCTGGTTCATGCCTATATGACACCTTGCTGAGACTGATCAATCACGATGAAGAAATATCTTTACTCCGATGAAACGCTCTTTCGCAACCGTGATTTTTTTGAGATCGATTACATCCCCGAAGAATTCAATTACCGGGAGTCACAGCTGAAGGACATCGCCTTTGCCCTGCAACCAGGTCTCCATGGCAGCCGGCCGCTCAACATGGCCCTCCGAGGTCTCCCGGGAACCGGAAAGACCACAGCTGTTCGAAGGATTTTTTCTGAAGTCGAGGAAACGACCCGTCGCATGGTACCAGTCTATGTGAACTGCCAGACCGAACACACCAAGTTTGCGGTCTTCGCGAAGATCTACGGAAAGTTGCATGGCCATCAACCACCTCCGACCGGGACACCGGTACGGAAGCTTATCTACGATGTCGGGAAGACTCTCTCCGAGAAAGGGATGGTGCTCTCGGTCTGCCTGGATGATGCCAACTACCTCCTTGTCAACAAGGCCTTGAATGAAATTCTCTATACTATCCTACGACTCTACGAAGAGTTTCCCAACGCCAGGACCGGGGTCCTCCTCCCGATGAGCAGCATGGATGTCCAACTTCCCCAGGAACTCGACCCTTGTGTGCTGTCAGTCCTTCAGCTCAAGGAAGTTTACTTCGCTCCGTATACAGAGGAGGAGATATCCGAGATCCTGAAGGACCGGATCCGGAAAGGCCTCTACCCTAACGTTGTGCCGGAGTCAATGTTCGACCTGATCATCGAACAGACGATGCGGTGTGGGGACCTCCGTGTTGGGCTGGACCTGGTGAAGCAGAGTGCCTTGACTGCCGAGCGGGCAGGACGGACGGCTATCTTGGAAGAGGATGTCCTTGAGGCTTATGAAATCTCAAAATACGTTCATCTCTCTGCGTCAGTCCGCGCTCTTTCAACCGATGAAAAGTCCCTGCTCTACCAGATCGCAGACATGGCTATTGATAATCATTCATACCTGACATCCGGTGCGGTCTACGAATCGGCGACAACGAAGATGAAGATGAGTTATACCGGGTTCTATGAGAAACTCCGGAAGTTCGACCAGATGCGGTTGGTGGAGCTTTCTCACCTGAACCAAAGGGGAAGAACGAGGGAGATAGCATTACGGTATGACCCAGAGAAGGTGAAGGAAGTGTGCGGGTGAATAACTTATCTCCACTTTCACTTCCCATCGGTACAACTAAAAACACTGGAATCAATATCTTTGGAATAATAAGAAAGAACAAAGGAACCATCGTATGGTTGAATCGTCTGCAAAACCCTTTTTAAAATGGGCTGGTGGCAAAACTCAACTCCTAGAAGAGTTCACAAAACGTATCCCTCCCGAGCTCAAAGAAGGGAAATTGCCGGTCTTTGTTGAGCCATTTGTTGGGGGCGGGGCCGTCTTCTTTTGTTTCAATAGCATATTCAATTTCAAGGAATGCCATATCTACGATATTAACGAAGAATTGATTCTTGCCTATACGGTAGTGAAGAACAAGGTAGAGGATCTGATCGATCACACCGACAGCATCTCACAGGAATATTTTTCAAAAGATGAATCCGGGAAGAAGGACTTTTTCTACCAAATACGTGACGAATTCAACCGTGCCAAGCCATCCATCAACTTCCACAAATACGAGAAGAAATGGATTGAACGGGCGTCACAGCTCATTTTTCTCAACAAAACATGCTTCAACGGCCTGTACAGGGTGAACTTCCAAGGGGAGTTCAACGTCCCGTTCGGCCGCTATAAAAACCCAAAAATCCTGAATGAGGACCTGTTGAGAGTTGATTCTCAGATTCTGCAAAATACTACAATTCACCTGGGAGATTTCACAGATTCTAATTCAAAAGTCTCGAAGAAATCCTTCGTATATTTCGATCCTCCTTACCGGCCGTTGAATGAAACCTCGTCGTTTACCCAATACTCGAAAGGAGGGTTTGATGATTCTGAACAGAAAAGACTTGCCGAATTCTTTGTGAAATGTGATAAGAAGGGCGCAAAACTGCTCCTGAGCAATTCCGATCCGAAGAATATCAATCCGAATGACGATTTTTTCGACATTCTCTACAGCGACTACCACATCGACCGGGTCCCGGCCAAACGGGTAATCAACTGCGACGGGACAAAACGAGGAGAGATACAAGAGATTATCGTCACCAATTATTGAGGTTGTATGCCCTCGAAGAATGATAGTGCCTGGAACAAGGTCTTTGCCGAATTGAACTTCCTTGAACGAATCAATACAGAAGGCTATGCAAATGTGTCTGCAGTAACTCTCAAGGAGGTGGGAGGCCGGGAACCGAGACTCATGGCGAAGCAGGACACGCTCGAATCCCGGCCAGAAATCTTCCGAAGAAACCACCTATCGATATTACCGACGACAAATGGGGAGTATATTGTTTTCAAAGATCCTCATAAAAAGAGTTATTTTTCACTCGATTCCGGTTCTTTATCCATCCCGGTTGAACGCCATGCGTCTGAATCATCAGCAGATTCGATCGAGACGCTCAACCTCGGGACCATCAGCAGTGAATTTCAGGCTATCGATTATGCCCACCTCGTATCGGTTCTGAAAAGTTTCACTGGTGAAACGAATCTTAGACTTACGATTCGGGGGAAATCACGATCGGGATCATTTCAGGTGACGTTGCCGGATGGTCCTACCATTACCATTGAGGGAGTTCAAATAGAGATCGATTCAGGCTATGAGGGGTCCCGGGGTATCTACCTTATTGAAGCGAAACTCGGGAAAAGGGAAGATTTCCATATCCGCCAATTGTTCTATCCTTGGAAAGAATGGTCCCAAAAAGCACGGAAACCGGTAATACCGGTTTTTTTCGCTTTTTCGAATGGATTGTTCTACCTGTTCCAATTCCGATTCGGAGAACAGTATGGTGATATGGAAATCATCAAAACGAAGTGCTATTCGGTTGATGAAGATCCGGTATTGGCCGTACAGTTTGATGCCCTGGCTCTGGCGACCCCTGTTGATGCGGCTGAACCCGACTTTGTGCCATTCCCCCAGGCGAACGACTTGGATAAGATCATCGACCTGGTCGTGTCGTTCAACGACGAGTTGAGCACGAAAGAAGGCATCGCGGAGTATTTTGAATTTGACGAGCGGCAGGGTGATTACTATGCGAACGCGGCAATTTATTTGGACTTTCTTGGCCGAGGGGAAGCAAGAGGCCGCTTCACGCTAACCCCTCTAGGACAGGAATTGCAGCGTTGCAAGACTCGGCGATGCAGGAATACACTGTTATTAACACAACTGTTCAAGCGCCCCACATACAGATATTCAATCGAATTGCTTAATAATGCTCAATTTAATGTTGATTCTGTTGCTATCGATGATATCTCTGATCTTATTCAACAATTTGATGTCCGGTATAATGAGGTTACACGTTATCGAAGGGCATCAACGGTCAAGAGCTGGCTGAAATGGATTCATGCAAATATTCGATTTGAAGAGTAATCCCTATCATTCCTTTCCCCATTCCTTGATCCTTTTTTGCACTTCCGCCCTTGGAAGCCATCGTTTCCGCTCTATCATCCTCTGCAGGGCCTGGGAGGCGTTCGGTCTCGTCAATATTCCCTGTCCAACGAGAAGGTCCAGCAACCAGAGCGTTCCGTGGACATCGATCCCTGATTCCTGGGCAAAGGTCCAGAGCGGACCGTCCCCGGTAAGGACCATGTGCCCGGAATGGCGTGCATATACGAATACCGAGAGATCCGCAAGGGAAAGGGCAAGGTGCTGGGGACGGAGCTGGTGTACCTCGACCACCATCTCAGATGGCAATTCAACGAGAGTGAGGCCACACCCTTCCAGTTCGGCAAGGGAGATGGACTCGATCTCATCAAGGACAAAATCGGTTGTATGAAGAATATAGGGGAGGGAGCATGGGTACTCGAGGATATCTCCCGCGTGGAGATCGAAGATCACATTTGCATCGAGGATGCAGTGCACCTGATGCTCACTCATGCTGAACCAAGCAACCTCAACTCGCTCAATTGTTCCCTGTCATTGCCGAGGAGTTCCTTGAGCCGTGACATGGTGATGTGTTTTTCCGAAAAGGCCCGGAGGGTGAGCAGCACCATGTGAGTCGGTTTCTCGGCCGGGACGGGTTCGAACGGTTCTTCCTTGTGATACCCCTTCTTTTTGAAATACATCCAGTAGCGCTGGGCCGTTTCAGGGGCAAGGATGCCAAGGTCAGTTGCCCGGAAGATCCATGCGGCCATGCTCATGCCGTACTTCTGCTTGAGGACTTGGAGCTCGTTCAGGTCCAGCGTGTTCCGCTGTTCGCCAAGCTCCATGAACGCCATCGCTTTGGGGACGAGAAATGCACCCGCGAACCGCTGCATCGCCTTTTCGGGGTCGATCTCCCCTTCACAGCGGAGGAGGAGATGCCCGAGCTCGTGGGCGAGGTTGAACCGCTGCCGATCTCCGGACATCACGCGGTTGATGACAATGACCGGCGTCCGGTCATCGTAATAGAACGTCAGGGCATCAAAGGCTTCGCTCGCCTCGACAAGGCCGACCTTGATCCCGTGCTGCTCCAGGACATCCATGACGTTCTCAATGGGATCGAGCCCCAGGTTCCAGTAGTCTCGGACATACTGGGCTGCATCCTCCACCTCTTGAAGGGACGAGACCATGCAGGGCTCCCCGGAAGGAAGGTCCAGTGCTTTCGATTCATCAGTGATAAGCTCGACCTCAAGATACCGTTCAAGCCAGTCCCGGGTCTTGCTGAGTATCATCTTCTCTTCGCTTTTCTTCAGCGCCTTCCGGCACCGGTACTGGGGCTGCGATAAGGTCACCTCGATTGAGCGGAAGAAGAAGTCCAGCGGGACATGGAGGGTCTGGCTCAGCTGGATGAGGACGCGGGAATTGGGAACCACCTCACCGGTCTCGTACTTGGAGATTGCCATTGCA
Organism: Methanoregula sp.; assembly: GCA_022710385.1. GTDB lineage: Archaea > Halobacteriota > Methanomicrobia > Methanomicrobiales > Methanospirillaceae > UBA9949. The sequence continues at coordinate 12,515 of JAKLGZ010000022.1, read as the reverse complement.
CTCATCCCCATCTCTTTCCCGAGCTGCCGCTGGTTGAGCCCTGCACTCATCCGGGCCAGTTTGACCCGCTCACCAATGCTCACCTGTTGTGCCATAGGAACCAAGTTTACAGATATATTATAATTTGTTTTCTTGTAAACTAAATGTTTCCTTGCATGCAAAGTATTTGAGCGTTGTGGAGCGATTTCCGCTACCATAGGTTCAGTGAATGCCGTTCCGGTCATTCCACTCCCTCACCATTTTCCCGTAACACCCCTCACACACTCCTATCTGCTTCTCCGCACACCGGAAGACCGCTGCTCCCACATGACAAACATCACACCGGCTGGATACCACTTTGACCCGGACAAAATCCCGATGGTCCAGGAGTCCGGGGAGCGGATTGATGCAGAATGGCTTTCCGTTCTTTCCACCCTTTCCCTTCCTTTGCACGTCTTTGCGAAGGCTGGTGGAGATTGAAGGACCATTCTGCAGGCCTGAATCGGCAATCAGGGACCTCATTGACCCTGCAGGTGATTTGTTTTCACCAATTCCCGAAACGCAGGCACAGGAAGAGGCATCACTCACCAAATCGTTCATGCTGTGCGGTCCTGATAAATGATGCAAAGAGGTATCTGAAGAGGTACCTCTCTCAGTACCTTCTTCTTCTTTTTCAGATTCCGAACAGGAATCAGCATCTTCTTCATTGACACCCTGGTCAGGCAAACCGGGTGCAAGAGTGTCATCATTCGTTTCGTTTCGAGGACCTCGTGTCCTTCGCTGCTCTTCTTCCAGTTCGTCTTCAAGCCAGATCTCCGCCCTCGCTGTCCAGTTCTTGTAGAGGCCGATGTCGAACGAGAAGTAATGCTCCCGGTGCTTCACCTCCATCCCGTAGATGTCCTCGGCGACCGTGGCGTCGATGTAACTCACTGCGGGGCACTTGTCGAGGATGCCGGTGTAGAGCCCGCGGCTGTTCCGGTACCCCTTGAGCAATCGGTAGACCTGGTGATAGGAGAGCCCGAGGACATCCTGGAGCTGCTTGATGGTGAAGACCTCGAGTCCCATCTTCGCGATGCTGTCAAGGGCAGCTGCCTCGTTCCGGGTCTGCTTCGTCTCCTGGGCCCCGGTATCACCGGTCAGGTCCAGGAAGAGCCTGCGGGCGTACTCGAAATCCTCGCGGGTGGCGATGATACTCCCGTGCTCGTCCCGGTCCCGCTGGAGGAAGAAGAGCCTCGCATGGCACTTGATCAGGTCGAAGAGCATCCCGGGATTCCTGCGGTTCTGAGCTGATGAGAAGTGCACCCGAGGAGCAAAGGGGACGCGGACATGCAGGACCTGTTCCTTCACGAGCTCCCAGATTGCTCGGCAGACAAGGATGTCGGGATCTTCTCCGGCATCAGCTTCCTTCGCCTCGGCAGATTTCAGGTGGGCGAGGACCGCTGCGTCCTGATCGGCCGAGTCATCGATCCAGACGCAGAGCATCCGGTTCATGACCTGGTCGTCACCGGCCAGCTCCACTTTTGCCAGCCACCAGACACACCGCTCGGGTATGGTGCAGATCCGGACCTGCCGGTCGCTGGTGAGAGTCCGGTGCTCGATCGGCTCCCGGAAGCTTGCGGTTGCAGACTTCAGGATCTCCTGCAGGTCCTCAGAGAGGGACACATCATCGAAGAGGAGGACCGTGCCTGGCTGGATCGGATGGTAGTAAAGCGCCTTGTCGGAGACCGTCCCCTTGAGCTTGAACTTCTCGGGGAGAAGGGTGAGCATCGCCCGGCAGGCATGGGTCTTCCCTTTCCCAGAGTTCCCGGATATGGCGACATGGAGGCCCTGGGTGTTCACGACCGATTGTGAAGCGACCGAGAGGATGAGGCATTCGGCAACGACCCGGTCCCCGACATGGTCCCGATGGAAGACGTCCAGGATAAAGGTGAGAGGGTCACCGGACCGCAGGACCTCGGCGGCCCGGGACCGGGCCTCGATTGTCACAGCAGGAGAAAGAGGAGGAACGGGGGGTGAGGGGATTGGTGCAGTATTGGATATTGATCCCCGCTCTCGCTTTTCCCGTATCCTCGGTTCAAACCGTTCCCGGAGCTCGGGCCATCGCTGTGTCCCGCCACCGCATGAAGCATGCTGGCAGCCGACATAGACTGCACTGCTCTGGAACTGGATGGCAAAGGCGCCGTCCCGGTGGGATGAGGTGAATGGGCATTCGTCCAGGACAAAAAGTTTCCCCCCATGCCACGGTTTCTCTGACCTGATGCCGATTCCGTGGGTTGTGAGCCAGTCCCGAAGATCAAGGCCCCGGCCTTTGGTCCGCTGACCGGGGTCCGGGTCATTCCTGGGGAGAAGACTAGCAAGGTGCCGGAGCTGTTCAACCGGGACCACCTTCACTTCGTCGGGGAGAGAGACGATGTTGGCATGCCGGTGCGGCCGGTTGGATGTGTTGTCACCTTTCTTCGAAGTGGTCCCGTAGAGTTTCCAGATTCGGGCCGCGTTGAAGTTTGCAGCGTCCACAGATACCGATCCATCTGAGAACAGGGCGTCAAGAACAGCAAGGCATCCCTTCACCAGGTCCGTTGATTCGTCATCGTTCGGCAGGTCGATCCGGTAGAGCAGATGCGCCCCGTTCCCGGAGTCGGCCATGACAGGATCCGGGAACCCCTGCTCTCCAAGCCAGGTCCGGATCCGCCCGGCATGAGCAAGAGCAGCCCCGTGTTCTTCATCGGTCGATGAGACTCCGCTTGGCCGTACCGGGTCCAGGTCGATAGGAAGCCAGCGCCTGCTGAGTACGTCAGAGTCGCTGGTGGTCGGGTCCTTCCGACCCAGGTTCATCTTCACCCGGTTCGCTCTCCGGGAGAGCAGGGCCGGGTCGATAGCGTTCAAAGTGACATAGATCCCGGCGACTTCCGGCAGCGTGTCCAGGTTTGCTGTCTTCTCAGCCAGCGTATCGAAGTTGTCGAAATACCCGCTGTGGACCGAGTGGTCGGTCAAGGCGCGGAGCTCCACGATCCCGCCATCCGGGAAGAGGGTCGCGAGGGCCCTCCTGACCTTGCTGTTCATGCCGATCCATCCTGGCAGTCCGGGAAGAGGGGGAAGAGCGGTGCCGAGACCGCTTCTCCCCGGGCGACCCGCTGGAAACTCACGAGCGGGATGATGAAGTGCCCGGCCCGCGTGTAGAGGATCACCGCTTTCCCTGCCCGGTTGATGGCTGCATGTCCCTCGATAGACATGACCTCGCCCTCCTCCTTTCCATGCGCAGATGTCTTCCGCTGGACCTGGATGATCGGCACGACCCGGCCGTAGAAGAGCAGTGCCCGGACCTCCTTTGCTTCGATCCGGTAGGACTCGCCATCTATCTCCACGAGAAGGATCTCGTTCTCACCGTGCGAGAGCGTCCCGGGTTCAGTCACCACGGTCACCCCGCCTCTCGTGCTTGACCTTCAGGACATAGTTATGGCCGGTGGTCCGCCGGATCCTGACCTCGGCAATTGCATCACCGTACTTCTTGATCTCTTCAGATAGTGCCTGGGGGAGTAGATAGAGCGGGACCGGCGAAGTGGAGTACTGTGTCATAGGCATCAGGCCACCTCTGCGGGCCAAATCGAAAATTCAGATAACCATACATTTTTTAATCCGAGAAGAGAGGATATTCTGGGTCCCTCAAGTTGAATCATTGTGGAAGATGCTTCTGATTTTGGGGGGCCCACTACTCTTTCCTGCATGTCTCACCCTCCTTCAGGACAAAGAGTCCTTTCCGCAAAAAGAACTCCCCGATGCCCGCGAACCCGGTCCGGCGTTCATAGGCTTCGACTGCTTCCCGTGTGACCACGAGCTGTTCCATGGTGTTTCGTTCCTGCATGCCGGCAACCCGTGCCGCCACATGCACACCAGCATGGCCAAACGGGTGAAATAAGGGTGAACGGGAGCTCCTGAAAGTGGGTCAGGATAAGCCTGACTGTATCACATAAAAGAAATCACCTCGAGATCCACCCGCACTCACTCGCAAGCTCCCAATCGAGATCGGTAAGCAGGACAGGGATAGAATAATTCGCGGTCCCGGGGCCGGGGACCTCAATCTTTTGAATGGTTACCGGGGGAATCGGGATATCTCCTCCAGGTGTAACCTGTGGGGAAGTGTTCATCGATGGGGGGAAATCCGAGATGCACCCGGAAGTGCAGAACCCCAGGAAAATTGATATAAAAATATGAACCTTGTCCATCGCAATCCAGATTCCTCCGGAGGTGATATCCTATAAGATGGACAAGAATATTTATAATCGCTCACATTATGAGAACCCAAAAATTCCTCGTGGAATTCGCCACAATAATCCATTCAACACTCTTTCGACCCGGTTCTCCGGTTGTATGACCTGGAGAAGGAAGGCATTCTGTCCTGATACTTGCGATCGATTCCATCCGACCTCGACCAGGTATTCCCCTGGTTCCAGTCCTGCGGTATCGAGGGTATATTCCCAGGTATTTTCCCAAGCCCCCCTCTCCGTCGCAACGACCGTGGCAGGTCGGACCGGGATGCGCAGACCGGTCTCTTCGATTACATCCGTATCATACATCCGCGCCGTTATCAGGTTTTCCGGTGCCATGTTCATGGTACCGTTCACCAGCACGTACTCTCCTGCGGGAACTACCAGGGCACTACCTAACTCCACGGTCGAAAGATGCAATGCGGGCTCTTCTATATAGACCGTCTGGATCACACATGAATCGTCCGTGCCGCTTCCCATGATCTGGTTCTCCAAGAGATTTGCGAGATCCAGAGCAGCGGAGATATTATCGGCTTGAGCCTCGGTTTCGAAGAGAGGTATACCGTCCGCCGTTATCATACGACATATTCCGGCCGACACGTTCGCCGAGATCGAGTAGTTCCGGTCCTGTCCCGGGTCCTGGACTATAATCATGAAGGGGCCACTATGGAACGTTTGGGTCGTCTCCGAATCCAATGTCCAGAATATTGTTCCAGTCGGGGACGCATTGACAACCTTGCTGTCGAGGAATGAATATCCTAGCCCCCACAGGGTGGCAGATCCATTGTGATAGCAGTCCCCGGTGATTGTGAGGGGGTCTCCTTTCGCAAGCACAGTGTCGTGACTCGCCTGGATATGAATTCCTGCGGCACAGGGGGTGATAACCGATATCAGTGCAGCAAGTGCCAGGACACAAACTGGAATTTCTGTTTTCAGGTCTGGTGACATGTCTTATCTCCTGGGCATAGGTGCCCTGTGAGACATCAATAGGATCCTTTAAACGATCTCTGTGCAGGAACACGAACAAACACCAGCCCTGATGGATTTTCCAGGTTTCGATATGAAGGATATCCCGGGGAGCCATTGTCTTCTGCGGGGGAAAAGCACCGATAGAAAGTTCTTTCATCCCGGGATTTCAGGAGCCGGGACAGAGATCTGATCAGGATGTATTCCTGTACCCTGGATCCTCCTGATCACATCGACAGCATTGTCTGTCAGGGCTATCTGTGAGCTCCTGCCAAGACGCTCCATTGCAACAACCCCCTCATCATACATCTTTGTGATCCGGCTGCTCACAACCGAAGGCGCGACACCAAGGGCTTCGGCAATATCACGCTGGGATGTGTCCGGGTGATCGAGGAGATAGGAGAGGATCTTCCGATCCGATCCGTTCTGGAATCTGGATATCACGATCTGGTCGTACGATGACATCCCCATCCCGCTCAGAACATACCGCGAGAATACTCCGTCCTGGAAGGAGGTGATCTTCCCGGTGAGCGACAGGATGGAGAGGTGGTAGCGAAGCGTCCCCCTGTTCATACCGGTCTGCTCCCGGAGCGCATTGAAGTGGATTCCGGGGTATTCCTGGATAGTATTGAAGACCCGCAGCCTTGCGGTATTGTCAAGTACAGTTTTTCTCGAGATAGTGCGGAATCCAAAATAGGCGCCAAACCCGATTCCCCAGAAAAGGAGGATCTGTACCGGCTCCACAAGAGCGGGAGATACGGAATGGACCATATGGCAGATGAGGTCGGACGGCCTCATCTGCCACCGGGGGACGGGCACCCCCGTGCCATCGACACCGAAGAGGGGGATGTAGACCAGTTCCAGGACGCAAAATCCGATAAACAGAATCCATAGCGTCATGGAAAGGGCGGTATGAAATCGGTGTGATTGACGGTTCTCCATGATACCCTCCTTCCCTTCTGAAGATACCCGGATTGTCATTGTTCAGATCTGGTCAGAGGCGCTTATAACCTTTCTGTGCCGGATCGCGAATCATCGCGAAAATAGTTCTGGATCTGGCACAGAGATCGTTTATACACTGGGGTCAGATTATCGTCAAAGGGTGAGGACAAGCCCCTCATCCCGACACAACATTCCGGAAGTGAAGAGGCTTTCCCTGCTGTCATGAATTCAGGCTCTGAATCGACGTATCGCGTGAGAACCGGAAGGAGCGAAATCGTGATATCAGAAGAGAATTGGAGGAAAAAAAGATGAAAGGAAAAGGGACAACCAGTGGATGTATGCTTCTCATCGCAGTAGTACTAACTGGTAGTATAATGCCGGGGGTGAGTGCGCTTTCTCCCCAATGGGTACTGCCTGAACTGAAGATCGATGAATCGTCAGAACTTGAAATTTTAAATGGAGAATTGAGTCCAGCGGAAGGTAAAAATCTCTATTCCATTCCTGTTGGTGCAATAATTCAACATTCGTCAGATGGAATCACACGCGTATTCACTCCTGAAGGGACACAGATTATATCTGCCATAGATGCTGATTCAAAAAAGGTGCCTGTTCCATCTGCCGGATTATTACCAGTTACCCATGTTCATCGGATTCCAAGTGGATCGGATATTATCACACAGAACAATATAACGAAAGTCTACAAAGATGAGGTCTGTATTTTGACCGTTCTTGGTTACGGGGACACTGAGAAAAAATTGCCGTATCCTTCTTATGAGGGATGGATTGAACAAGCAAATAATTGGAGCATCGATGAGATCGCACAGTTTATCGCCTATTGGGATGTACCCTCATCACCGTCTTCGCAGTCTGACTCGGTCATTTTTCTCTTCAATGCTATAGAGCCCTCAAACGGGCAGGGAATAGTGCAACCGGTCCTTGAATGGAACAGACATGCGTATCGTGACTGGACTGGCGCGGCATGGTTTGTCCCATATCAACAGGAGGGTTATTATAGCGAACCAATCGATGTTGACGTAGGCGATACTATTAAGGGAACATTGGGCTGGAATCCTGGTCTCAGTCAATGGAATATAATATTCAAGAATGAAGACACTGGCATTTCGACTATGAACTGGTCTGGATGTGTTGGTTACCAGAATGATGCGGTCTTTTGCGCTCTTGAAGGATACTATGTCGATGGCGACTCAGAAGTGCCGGGTGACACGACATTCTATGATATGCGGTTGAAAGATCTGAATTTACAGAATGTGGAATTTAATTGGGAAGAAGACATTGATGAAGTTGCAGAGGGGTATCTTTCCGGGTTAGATGTCCAGATCCATTCCGATTCGATGGTGACATTACACACGGCAAACTGAACGGAGAGATACCTGGGATGGAAAAAACCACGCTAATTTTTTTGTTCTTTGCGACTTTTATCCTAGTAATCGGCGTATTATCGCTCATTACCAGCCAAGTTACAGACATCTCATCAATGGATAGGAGGAACGAAAAATGGGAACCACCAAATGTGACGCCAGGGAAACAACATTTGGGTATTCCGGTATGGTTTCATCCTAGCAGGATAGAGATACATGCAGGGGAGATAAAAGAGGAACAGATAATTCTCAAGACGAGAGCGAAGGGTCAGGGGCTGGTCATACAGCGGATAGTCCCGGTAAAAGAGAAATCAGTAAATTCTGATGAGGAAATTCCCATGCCGCGATACCTGAATGTAAGCATGTCGCCGTCCGAGTATGTCGTATCGCCCAACGGGACATACGTCTCCACGCTTATCATATACACCGAACCGCAACTCCCGGAAGGGGAGTACTTATTCCGTGTCAATATGAACATGACTCCCGTCATTACTCATCGGGGTTGGATTACGGTGAATGTAAGCGGAAAGGTGAATGAACTGAAAGATTAAATGACTCCTCGACCGTTGCCTGAAATATGAGGGGGAGATCCTCTTGTTCAGGTATGGTTTCTCTTTATACGCACACTACCTGGAAAACACCTGAATAACGCATGGATTCCGTTTTAATGAATCGTGAATATGATCACACCCATGGTCTGTTGGGGATCGAGATGCAGACCGTGCTCATCCGGGAGAATCATTGATACAGAGAATCATCAATACCGTCACGTGCAGTATTGCGAATCATTCTGCTGACAGTTCTGGATCTGGCACAGAGATCGTTTATGCACCTAGGTCCGATTACCCATGGAGGGTGAGGATAAAACCCTCATCCCACGACAGCCACAAGGAACGTAAAAACTACCTACGCTGTCACATTTCCGGGCCTTCCTTTGGCATTTGCCACCAAGCCTGTGAAGGAGCAAAATCATGAAACTCTATGGAATAAAAATGCGATCGGTTTTCATGCTGGTCCTCATACTTGTATCCGCACTGATCGGTTTAGCGAATGCGGAAGACGAGAAAGGAGTCGTCCGATCAGATGCCACTGCAGAGCAGTTGAGCCTAATCAATGAGCTCTATGACAAGGACATTACTGTCCTTGAATATATGGAGAAGGTCCACCCGGAACACCTTGTCGGGATCCCCGATTCATATAGGAAGAATATGGCCGGTCAGAAGATGACCTGGTGGGCAACGGAGCCGGGACAGGACAACGATACCAACGATGACCAGCCGGCCCTGGATCGTGCCACTGTTTCTGTCAGTGCGACTGGATACAAGTTTGACTGGAGGACCATCCGTTTTGGAGGAACCTGTACTGCATCGGGACTGGAGGAACCTCCCTGGTATATCTATGTCGAAGCGTTCCTGATTAACCGGGGAACAGGGCAAACCGTGGATTCGACATCGGCAAGTTCACAACAGGGGGTATGGTCAGTCACCGCATCGAAAGATAAGTTATATCCTGCGAATGGCCAGTACTACGTCCATGCATGGGGGTATATTCCTACGCCCTACTATGCCGAGGACTATGACGACACTTCGGTGTTCAGCTTCCCCTAACCATTTTTTCAGCCATGAATAACCATCGATGTTCCAGCGGCCTCCTGATAATCGTCATCTGTCTGGTCACTATTCCCTGGACTATCAGCGCAGAATCCGTACCTGGAACAGAAGCCGTTCTCTTTACTCTTTCGGGAGAACCGTTCTATAGTACCTTGGAAGGAGACCGGCTTTTCTGGCTCCAGGATAATAAATACCTGAGTGCTTCTGAACGGGGGTTTTACGGATATAACCTTACAGAGGGAACGAAAAAACAACTTATTAAAATCGGAGAACAAGGGCAGATGAGTTCAGACAGCACGATTCCCATCATACATCAGGTTGAAATGGCGAGAATCTCCCGTGACCGGGTTGTGTTCAGCGAAAAAGGGATCATGCTGATGAATATCTCTACAGGATCCCTGGCTCAACTTACCAACCAGGATGATGCATTCCTACCAGTGTCCGATCTCAGGTTTAGCCAGAATCCCTCGATTGATGGGGACCGGGTTGTCTGGACCGAACATGAGGGAGTCTCCCACTCCAGCGTTGACGGGGGAAAGATCGTCATCTTCAATCTGACGACCGGGGAGAACCAGTACCTCCCGACCGGTTCACCGGGCCACCAGAGTACCCCTATGATTTCAGGTAATTTCATACTGTGGAAAGACTACCGATCCCATGGTCCGGATGATCCGGAACTTTACCTCTACGATCTGATGAACGGAACAGAGGAGCGTCTGCTAACGGAAAATCCGGTAAAGAGCACCCCGTATATTTCTGGCGACGATGTGGTATGGACAGAGGAGATCCATGGGATCCATACAATCATCCATTACTCCATCGCTTCCCGGGTCAGGACCGTTGTCGGGCAGGGAAGCGTGCACCAGGGGCATCTTCCTCCCATCTCGGATGAGCGGGTTGCATGGCTGCAGTCCATGAATCCTTTCGATTTCCGGGACAGCAGAAGTGCAATTATGGTGATGGACCTTCGCACCGGGGAAAAGACCCAGATCACTCCTTTCCGGCGTGGGCTTTCTCATCCGGTCATCTCAGGGGAATACATCATCTATACGCGCGGTGCGGGAGACGACTGGTCCAGGGAGCCACGCGAGGTCGTGCTTCATACCCTCTCGTCTCGCCCAGGAGAGACTGGAATGAGTGATACGGGCAGGAGTAACTCTCACTCGCCTGTAAACAGTTCCCTGAACCAAGGCGGAGCAATACCACCGACATCGTCGCCCGGTTTCGCCTACATCACACTGATTGGGGGCTGTATCACAGCACTGGCACTTCGGAAGGTTCTGCGGTAGGTGATCGGATTCATAGAAAATCATCAAATTTTTATGGTTCCCCTTCTCTTGTTACCCGATAGATGATTACAGGACGAAGGATCTCCTTCTCGCCAAGTGAGAGCGTCCCGGGTTCAGTCACCACGGTCACCCCGCCTCTCGTGCTTGACCTTAAGGAAATAGTTATGGCCGGTGGTCCGCCGGATCCTGATCTCTGCTATCGTATCTCCGTACTTCTTGATCTCTTCCGAAAGTGCCTGGGGGAGGAGATAGAGTGGGACCGGCGAGGTGGAGTGCTGTGCCATGGGCATCAGGCCACCCCTGCAGGCCAGATCGAAAATTCAGATAACCATACCTTTTTTAATCCGAGAAGAGAGGATATTCTGGGTCCCTCAAGTTGAATCATTGTGGAAGATGCTTCTGATTTTGGGGGGCCCACTACTTTTTCCTGCATGTCTCACCCTCCTTCAGGACAAAGAGTCCTTTCCGCAGAAAGAACTCCCCGATGCCCACGAACCCGGTCCGGCGTTCATAGGCCTCGACTGCTTCCCGTGTGACCACGAGCTGTTCCATGGTGTTTCGTTCCTGCATGCCGGCAACCCATGCCGCCACATGCACACCAGCATGGCCAAACGGGTGAAATAAGGGTGAACGGGAGCTCCTGAAAGTGGGTCAGGATAAGCCTGACTGTATCACATAAAGGGAATCACCTCGGGACCTTCGGGAGCGTGGGGACATGTCGGAGGACAGGAGCCGGCTTTGTCCCGCTCTTCTGCATGATGAACTCCATCAACTCCGGGCCATGCCTGAGTACGAAGTCCTGGATCTCGTCCTCGCTGGCTGTTCCAGTCCCCATCAGAGATTGCCCGCAGACGGCACAATACTCCGCTGCGGGCGGCATGATCATGTGGCAGTGTGAGCAGACATGGGGCTCAAGAGCCGACTTCTTCTTCTCTCCTTCTGTGTCTTCAAGACAGTAGACCCTCCGGAGCTCCCGCTCGATATCCTGCCCGGTGAGGTGGGCATAGGTGCGGAGCATCTTGGAATGGACCGAACCCCACATGATCAACTTGATCACACTCTCGGAGACACCTTCCTGGACCATATGAGTGATCCGGGAGTGCCGGAAGAGATGGGGAGTCAGGCGCTTCTCAATCCCTGCACGTTTCCCGATGACCCGAAGCTGGGCGATGGCAGCCTCGTTCCTGAGGAGCGTTCCCCGGTAGTTGATGAAGACCGGAGCGTCTCCCTCAGGAGTCCCGGGATAGTCCATGCGCCACTGTATGATATACTCCATTCCTGCGATGATAGGGATGTACCTGGGGACGTTTGTCTTGAAGTTCACGTTCACCACGATCCCGTTCTTGTTGAAGGTGAGATCCTTCCACTTCATGGCCCCGGCCTCGCCGATGCGGAGGCCTCCCTCATAGATGAAGGTGATCATGGCCCGGTCGTAGCTCCGGTAGCATGCCTTGTAGAGACGCTGAATCTCCTCAGGAGTTATCATCTGGGAAGCGGTCTTGGTCATCGGGTTGTCCGGCGGGACCTTGATCCTCATCACCTTCTTTTCGGGCAGCGAGGTGAGCTCGTTTTCCACCAACCAGACAAGGAATTGTTTCAGGATCCGGACGAAATCGTGCTTGGTGTTCTGAGCGAACGGAGTGCCCTTCGTAGTATTTCCATTCTTCAAGGCCTCGATGCCGTTGTAAACATCGGAAATGGTCATCCCGCTGAACTCGGGGAGGAACCTGCGCCAGTGCACAAGGGTGTATGTGATCTTGTTCACCCTGGACAAGCCGATACATCCCGAGACTTTCTTTTCAGTGACGAACTCGCGGATCAGAGCAATGTCGTTCTGCGTTATCCAGCCCTTTTTCAGTCCATTCTCGATGGATTTGTCTGCGAATTCAGGCCTCATGCCCGAGAATTGCGCATGGTGTTGAATCAGTGTGGAAGATTCTGCCATAAAAGGGCGTCTGAAAGGATGTATATAAATTTTGGGTAAGAAAATTGAAGGTTAACTTCTGAAGCCCCAGCCGAGCCATAGGTATGGGTGGCATTCTTTGTGGTGGCATCAACGGTCCCGTCATTGGTGAAATCCCATGTATA
>JAKLGZ010000021.1:16839-19150 GCA_022710385.1 Methanoregula sp. | reverse complement strand
CAGCCGTTCGATCAGGATAAGAACGGCAGCTGCCTCCCATGCCTGCACAAAGACAAGGAGGGGGATCGCCCCGATCATCAGATACCCGGCTATGGTATATGTCCAGTAATTGCCGGCTCGATCGGAAAGGTACCCGGATACCAGCCTCGCAGCGTAGCCGATGAACTCACCAAATCCTGCCACAAAGGCGACCGTCAGTGCAGATGCACCGAGCAGGAGCAGGTACGGCCCTGTGACGCTCCTGCTTCCTTCGTAGATAATGTCCCCGAAGAGACTCACGATCCCAAGGATAAGGATAAGGCGGAGTGCGGTAGAGCGGTTGAGGGTTCCAGCCGGGGTCATCGGGTAGTCAGGGATTTACTCTGAAGCACCATGTAATCGTTTCGGAATGATACCGGGAAGATATATCCCCCCTCTTTAAACGCATGAAGTATCCCATTACATTTATCGAACCAGCAGGTAAGACAGATGGCTGTAGGAGAACGGTGCAGTTATGGTATCAACACTGATGGAATATTTCAACAAGCAGCCCAGGATCGGAACGATCAGTACCTGCAGTAAGGATGGCAAGGTCGACTCAGCCGTATTCGGGTCTCCGCACATGACCGATGAAAAGACAGTGATTCTGGGATCAGGGGGTAACAGGACCCTTGCCAACCTCAGCGAGAATCCCCATGCCGTTTATCTCATCATGGAGCCAGGGAAGAGCATCATGGACTGGAAAGGGATACGGGTCTACCTGCGGGTGAAAGAGATCGCTTCATCCGGGCCGTTGCTGGAGACGTTCAAGAAGAACATGGCAAAGGTTGCCGGCGACCAGGCAGCTGCCATGATCCACGCCGTGGTGAGCTTCGAGATAAATGAGGTCCGGCCTCTGATCGATATGGGGCAAGGGTGGGAGAATTCAATTTAAATCCTTTTCCGTGTATCATTCGCCGGAAAGGTATGGTGCAGGGGAGGAGAGAGGATTATCTGGATGATCCGGTGATGAGACCCGGGCTTATTCCTTATGGGTCCTCCCCTCATCCTCTTCTGATGAATACTCTGTTTTTTTCCGAAAATCGGTTCGGAGCCTGACAATCTCCTCATGGTCGGCATCGATAGCATACAGCGACAAACCAAAACAGGGTTTCCGGAACGGCATGAGAATCCGCGATTCCCTTTCATTGATTCCTACAAGCATGGGATGTGGGAGGAGGATCGGCACTTCGCGGAACACATACCCCGGGTCTATCCGGTAGACCTCAGTGCATTCCTTCTTCACCCGGTTGTATGCCCGGCGTGGTGTCACGCTTTTCAGCAGAACCTCAGACCAGACCTGGTTGAAACAGGGTCCTTCTGGCATTACTGAAGGAATATCCCATCGGAATTAAGTACCTATCCATGGATCACGGATATTCCTATGGGAAACGTTCTTCTCGAAGGCCTCAAGAACGAGCTCCACTCAAATCTACTACTTTAGGAAACAATAGATCTGAACACGACAGAATCCGGTGCATGCTCAGGCATGTTGAGAACCCTGCCTGATGAACCGGAAGTCAATGGTGATAAAGACTGCAACTGAAATAGCTGCCATCCCTAAAACAGGGAGCAGGGGTTTTTCGTAGAGTGGTAGGGATCCGGCTGCCTCGAGTGCCTGGATAACACCAATGCAACCGAGGAAGTTATGGAATGCGATGGTGGCATAGATATCCCGCCCGACGAAATACACGAGGCTTGTCACTATTCCGATGAAGGAAAGAAGCAGGATCATTCCTGCCTGGTTGAAGGGAGGGCTGTGCCCGATATGGTACAGCCCAAAAAGGACACTTGCTATGAGTATTCCGCCCGCAATGGCGATTATCCTCCCTTTTTTTGAAAGAGTTCCCTCTGTGATCGATCCGATCATGCCCCAGCATATGACAATCTCTGCAATGGTGACGGTCAGCACCTGGGCATATACATTGAGAAGCACAACAAGGTTGGGTGCTCCGTGATGCTGGATCAGCAGTATGGCAAGTCCACCCAGAAATGCGATGATTACCGCGATTATTGTACGCTTCAGGGGGCGGAATCCGGCTGACTCCAGGGAGATGAGTCGTGTTCTCTCGGCCTTTCTGATCACCAAAAGAGCAAGAATGATGCCGATCAGGATGTTTGCAATGAGGGTGTAGGCTGTCCGGTCGATAACGGCTTCAGGCCGGAGCAGGGTCAGGATCCTCCCCTCAAGGAGATAGGTGACTATCACCCAGACGAGATAGGTGAGGGATGCAAGGACAAGGATCCGGCAGCTATCGGAATCTCTCTCTCGCTGTAACGTTTCACTCATTGG
>JAKLGZ010000021.1:0-16740 GCA_022710385.1 Methanoregula sp. | reverse complement strand
GAGATAGGTGAGGGATGCAAGGACAAGGATCCGGCAGCTATCGGAATCTCTCTCTCGCTGTAACGTTTCACTCATTGGTTGCTGCCTTCCGATCTCCTGCGCGAAATACCACCCTTTACCACACCCGGAAGTTCTTCATTCAACCATTCTCATCGGAATATAAAGATAAAATATTATGCTCCGGTGGCCGGCAGCTCTCCCTCTTTTGTCATGAACAGCCAGTACCCGATCCCCGGCTCCATTTGTCGTGCATCACTGTGTATCCCATCAGATCCTCGTAGGATGGAGGCATCGTACCCCTGTGTAGTTCTATTGAAGGGTATCAGTACGGTCCAGGTATCCTCAACTGCCGTGAGTGCCAGGGATGCAGCGAGCGGCTCACTGTCGCCAAGACCAATTGCATTCCATCCCTGAGCGAGGTGAATTACGGGAGGCACATTTGCAGGGTTCTTATCGAATATGAGAGGAAGAGTGGTGGCCTGCTGCGAGTTGAGCCAGAATCCAGTCTGTGGAATGACAATCGATTCCGCACCACTATTCTCCCACATCGCAGTGGAAGCATTGTAGGTCAGGATTGCCCGTGTGGTGGTCTCGACCGGTTTGAAAGCGATCCCGGCAGAAGTGCGACCGGGATCGAGCCGCCTGGGTATTGAGATAAAGTTCCAGCCGGGAGCAAGGGGGATGGCATATTCCGATACCACAACCGTGGCAAGCTGTTCCATGGAAAATCCGTGTCCATCTGTCACCTTCAGCCTGACCTGGTATTCTCCGGGTTGATCAAAGGTATGAACCGGGTCTGCCGCAGAATAATCATTGATCCCATCACTATTCACATCCCATGCATAGGTATGAGGATCTGCTCCCAAAACGGTGGCTGTGAGCCTGATGGTGAGCGGGTCTCCCTCGTCGGGCAGGGTATATCCGATATCGCTTATCTTAGGGGGCTTATACTCTGCAATCGCAAATACCCCGGTATGGTTGGTCAGCCCCCAGACGGTTTGGTTTTGGTTGTCAATGCCCCCGGGACTGAGGGGATTCCATGTTCCGTTGTACGTGAACAACCTCAGACTATCCTTCTCTATTGTAGTACCGGTATCCTGGTAGTGGGCTCTGATCTCCATCCCTGTTATCTCCGCATCAGGGATGTTGGATGAGATCTCGTAGTAAGGGCCAACTGGAGTGAGTGGGTGAGTGAAGTTTTGGGGTGGGTGATCCGGCTCGAACGTCAGGATGGTCACCCGCTGGTGTACCCTTTTTTCGGCACCGTTGATGGTCAGATCGATCCCGATAGTGGATTCATGTACCGTTGCGGGGATACCCGGGCTGACATTCACGAGGTGCGTATATGCTGATCCGAGAATTCTTCCTCCGCAGAACGTGATCAGGTAACTGGTCAGCTGCTTCGTGGATTTTTCTCCCTTGCAGGGGATATTGGCCTGATCATCGCCATACTGGTAGGTATATGTGTGGTCGTAAAAGGTCCCAAAGAACTGGCTTGTCCGGTGATTTTCGGGAAGGGTGTCTATCGGACATGTTTTCTCGGTTCCGCAGGCTCCCTTGCAGCAGGAGAGGTTCCAGATCGGCTCTCCCTCTCCAGGTGTCGTAGTGGCATTTGCCTGGCCTGGCCCCGTCTTGTTCACCTGGGTCTCGTAGCTGCATGAGCTCCAGAGGGCGACCGGCCTGTTATTCCGAAGAACAAGCATAGTTGCGCTCAGATTGCGATACTCCGGCTGCTGGATCTTTTCAAGAAGGTCCGTTGTGCCTCCGGCTCTGATACACCAGTTATGTGCAGTTCCGCCTGTCCAATAGGTCCCTTGCACCGGCTCGATCTGCACAGGAATGTTGTACCCGTCGGCAAGACTCACATCGTAATAATCGCTGTCGGTCTGGCTCCAGTTGGTGGGGGCAAAAAAAATCTCCATCTTTGTTGTCGGAAGCTGGGGACTCTGGTCAGGAGGGCCGTTGGGCGGCACCCCGCCACACCTGACTATTCCCTCGGGAGGTGTTCCGGGGGTGCCCTGGACGTAACAGGTACCGGTATCACATTGCAGGTATACCCCATCAGGAGAAAGACTGCAGCCATACCTTGGAAAGAGTGCGGCATTGCCCCCGTACTGCGGATCAGCTTTCACGGTATAGTTCACCGGTTCCCCGGGCGGAACTTCAAATCCGCCACCATTCGGCAGATCAACTCCGCAGCTGCAGCTCGAGTTCGGGCAGGACTGGTGCGTACAGTTGATCGAGGGACAACAGGTCAGGTTGTCCTTCCAGCCGTCCGTTGCTGCTCCCGAACAACTGCAACCGGTGCAGCCCCGTCCCTGTGACACATTATTCAGGATAAAGGGGGGGCCATTGGGTCCCATGTTCGCAGCAATCCATACCGATTCTGAACAATTATTTCTGAAAGAGATGGTGTGGTTTTCATACGCAATAGCGTTGGGTACTGCCATCCCCTCAGAGGCGTTGTCTGATATCAGGCCACTCGGTGCGCTGCATGCGCAATCTGCCGCGGTAATACCACTGAGTATACTTCCAAAAAAAAGACTTCCCAGGATAAACCCCAGGGCGATGGTTGCGGATAATTTCAAATGAATCCCTCCTTCATCCGTGATTCTCTCTTTTTCAGGTGATACAGGATGAGCAGGGCGGCAAGGACGAGCGGGTAGAAGAGATCCATGTACATCACCGCACCTGCATTGTTCACCGCAGTGTTGCCATGGAATATAAGTTCATACAGGTGGCCGATGCCGGCAGAAATTGAGAATATTCCTGTCCCAATGATAGTTGCGGTAAAGAATCCTTCGTCTCGGAAGAAGAGGCAGAGGATTCCAACGATCCCAAGCGAGAGATCCCACATCCCGACTTCCCGCTGGAACGGGCTGCCAGCAGGCCATCCGATGGACCCGGCAATGCTGTCAGGTGTCAGGATGTGCCCCAGGCCTGCCCAGAGGTACCCGAGCCCAAGTCCGATGACGAGCTGCCACATCAGCACTGCGCCGATTGCCCGATACCCGTTGCACTGTTTCCAGCGGATGTGGAGGAGTGCAATGATGAACGCGATGAGAGGAAGAAAAAGGGGCCAGAGAGCCGCCACGATGTCCATGAAGGTGATTTCTGCCAGGATATGATAAATGAGAATGGTTTTATTCGATTATTCTTCCCTTGACAGATGAATAGTAATCCTTGCCTGGAGGTGAATCCGGGTACCCTTCTCTCCTGCAGGAATGAATCCTGCAGATTCATGGGAGGCAAGGTCATCCTGATCGGTAGAAGGTATCACTCCTGAAATGTCTGGGGTCCATGATAGACTGTATGGTTCAGTAACTCCCATCGTGCCGTATTTTCCCAACGATCCCTGGATTTCTTTAACACAAGTGAATGATTTGTGCCCCGATACGTGATGCACGGATTTTGTATCAGAAAAGAGTCGGGGGAAGTTCCCTCTTTGGGAGCAGCCCGCACATCCCTGGGATGCTCTATTTCCCGCTTCTCCGGACCCTCACGGACTCTGCATGGGCATGCAGGCCTTCGGCATCGGCTATCGTCTCGACCGTGTCGCCTATCGCTTCGAGACCTTCACGGGAGATCATCTCTACCGAGGTAGTCTTGCAGAAATGCTGGACATCGAGCCCTGAATATGTTTTTGCATACCCTGCGGTCGGGAGTACATGGTTGGTACCGACAGCATAATCCCCGCAGGCGACTGCGGAATACCGCCCGACGAAGATAGCCCCGGCATTCTGAACACGCATCACGACCGGCAGGGGATCGGCGACCTGGATAGAGAGGTGTTCAGGGGCGACAGCATCGGACGCAGAGATAGCCTCTTCGAGGTCATGCACCACAACATAGCCTGAATTGTTCAGTGCCTGCTCAATGATCTCTCTCCGGGGTGCTTTTACAGTCATCGCTTTCACCTCCCGGCCAACCTTTTCAGGGAGATCGGGATCCGTGGTGATGAGGATACAGGCAGCATTCGGATCATGCTCAGCCTGGGCGAGGACATCGGCAGCGACGATTCGTGGATTGGCAGTTTCATCCGCAATAATCCCGATCTCGCTCGGCCCGGCTGGAAAGTCGATCTCAACATGCTCCCGGAGCATCATCTTTGCGAGAGTGACGTAGATATTTCCCGGTCCGACAATCTTCTGCACCGGTGGAATGGTTTCGGTACCAAGTGCCATCGCTGCGATGGCCTGTGCTCCTCCTGACCGGTAGATCTCAGTCACTCCTGCTAGGTCAAGGGCAACAAGGGTCATCGGGCTGATGGGGGGTGGAGAGCAGGCACATCTCTCGGGAACTCCCGCGACCCGGGCAGGTATGGCGCACATCAGTGCAGACGAAGGATAAGCAGCCCGGCCTCCAGGGATATAAAGGCCTACCCGGTGGAGTGGTGTCGTTTTCATCCCGAGCACAATACCGGGTTCGACCTCTTCCAGCCAGAGATCCCTGGATCGCTGCAACTCATGGAAGTGCCCTATTCGATCTTTTGCATCGGCAAGGCTGGTGATGATCTTCTCATCCACAACATCATATGCTGCTTCCCGTTCTTCGTCAGATACCGCGATCTCAGTGAGTTCGACGTGGCGGGAGAGCTGCCGGAGGGCTGTATCACCATCCCTCCTGACTCTCTCAATGATCTCGGTCACGGTTACCCGGGCTTCTTCGAGGCTTGACTTCCGACCTGCTATCCAGGTCTCCACCTCCACTGCCTTCCACATAGTGCCAAATACATCAGTCAGGAATGATGTTAATGTTTCGAAGCCTGGAACCTTGGTATTCCTGTCCTGTCGGAAAGCTTCATATCAGGTCATTGGTTTCTGTCCAGTTCTCTGAACACACTTCGAGCGAATGAACTCCAATGAAAAGAGACTCGGTAATGGCACCTGTCGAATGATGTTCGATTGGTGTGTCTCAATAAGATTTTATAGATGATCCCTGATTCAGATGTATGGAACAAGGCAGCGCTATCATAGGCTTCTTCCGAAGATTCTTCCGGATTCTTGTCTCCATTGTCGGGATCGGGGTCATTCTTCCTGTGATCATTGCTGTCATTGCAGGATTCCCTGCCGGGATTGCACTGAGCTTTATTCTCTCGGCCTTTGCCCTGCAGGCAGCAGTGCCCCCGGTTGGGGTGGCGCTGGGACTTCCGGTCTGGCTGATCCTCGTAATCCTTACCTGTTTTGCTGCCGGGGTTGTACTCGGGATCTACGAGGTCTGTATCACGCTTGGGGCCAGTTCAAAGAGGGTATCCTCCTTCATCGGGAAAGTGGAGCAGAAGACAGCGAAGTATCCTATCATCAGGAAATACGGGCCGATAACCTGTATCCTGATTGCATGGATCCCGGGGATCGGCCTGTATGGCACTCCGGTCATCGCATGGATGCTCGGCTGGAAGCGGATTCCGTCAGTGATATGTACTGCTGCCGGATTTCTTATTGCCTCACTCTTTGTCCTGTTCTTTGCAAGCCGAATTAATGAGCTGCTCCACCTCGCGGCAATTGCCGGCGTGATCGTCTATGCAGTCACCGTCTCGCTTTCAATGGGCCTGTCTCTTCCGGTTTCCCTCATCAGGGGATCGCTCCAAAAACCAATCCTGCTACTCTCCCTGCTCATCGTCAATTTCATCCTGGTGCCCATAGCTGCCTCTCTCATCGTGTCATATCTCTTCCTTCCCTCAGGCGCCTCCACCGGACTGGTCCTGCTGTCCCTCTCGGCAGGAGCCCCATCACTCTATTCCTGGCTCCGGCACCAAGGGGGAGACGGGGCATTGCTTGCGCCACATCTTGCCATCCTCTGCCTCGTTTCCATTATTTTTATTCCACTCATGCTTCCCTTCCTCTTCCCCGTAGGGTGGGACTATCTGTGGATGGCATTCTTTTATCTCGGTATCCTTGTGCTTGTTCCCCTTCTCGCCGCACTCTATTTCAGCCCCAGGCACGAAGCAGCCGCTTCCCGGTGGAGCCCGGTTATCGATAAGGTCTCCTGGATTGCACTTGGAGTGACCGTCATCACCATGCTCATCCTCTTCACCACCGCTTTCTTCGAAGTCCCGGGAACAATCAGCCTCATTGCGGCTGTCCTCGTCGTATTGGTGGGATACCTGGCAGGGTATGCCGCTGGGGGGCGTGATCCTGGGGTGCGACGGATTTTTGCGATGGTCACCGCACCGAGAAACCTGGCTGCTGCCCTGATCGTGGCATTCCTTGTGTTCAGGGAAGGCCCGGTCATGGTGATGGCATTGGTTGCCGGCCTTATCGGCCTCGTTCCCTTCATGATCAACTGGTGGAGTATGCGCAAACACCGCACATCCCTGCCCAAGCTGCTCTGATCGCACCTCGGTTACGGTGCATTCAAAATGCTAACCAGGTCACTGCTGATCTTGGTAATCACCCATGTCTGATAAAAATAAGGGTATAGTACAATTTTTTCTACTTACCCTGTGATTAAATTACGTCTAAAAATATTTCATTTTTGCAGTTCCAAAAATCGACGAAAAAAAGTTAAATCCCATATAGCAATTCACAATGAAGGAATAATGTGGTTGATACCATCCTATCGCATCTGGGGGGACGCCACAGCGGCGGGGGTAAGGCGAAGGCGCAACCCCCAGGAGCGTTAAGATATGAAATCATTTGATGGCGTCAAAAAATGGTGGATGAAATGCCACTAAACCCAAAATAACATGATTCCTTTAAAGGCCACAAGCATAAAAGATGAAAATGCCAGAGGCATTTTCATATTACAAGGACGCTGATGCGTGCAATTGGCCTCGTCGCCCTTTCAGCACCACTTTATATCCTTCATTTCTTATGTTCCATGATCCCCATCACTTTGGCATATTTCTCCCAGGGGATCTGGCCTTCCTGCCGATCGAAGTCCTGCTGGTGACCCTCTTTCTGCACCAGCTGCTTGAGAAGCGTGATCGGGAGATGAGGCTTGAGAAACTGAATATGGTGATCGGCACTTTCTTCTCATCCATGGGGACCAGCCTCCCTGCGTATTTCTCAGATCGCGATCTCCAGATGGGTGAGATAAGAAAAAGCCTTCGGATATCAGACAGCTAGAGCGAGGAGGATTTTACACGGATGGGTAGCGAACTGTCTGCATATTCCAGCAGAGGTACTCTTAAGGATATAGACCCGTCGGGATTGCGGAATTCCTTATAGGAAAGGAGGATTTTCTGATGCGGCTGCTGGAAAATCCCCTCCTTATCGAGCACGAATCATTTACCGATATGCTCCAGGCTGTATTTCACCTTACCAGCGAACTCACGCACAGAAAAGATCTCACGGGCCTTCCCGCAAACGACCAGCAGCATCTTACAAAAGACATCTGCAGGGTGTACCATCTCCTGATCATCCAGTGACTTGAATACATGCGGTATCAGAAACAACACTACCCCTACCTCTTTTCACTTGCATTAAGGACGAATCCTTTCGATGAAAAAGCGAGTGTTATCATCCCCTGAACTTTTCTCCATAATTCAAATGATACTTTTAAATAGAAGGATTGAGGGTAAACCCCTGCTATGAGTACGAGCCAGATCATCTTAAAAGAGGGAGAAAATACCTTCACGTTTGAAGTCACCCCGGAAGAGATAAGATTATTGAAGGATTTTTTCCAGCAGTATCATGCACGGCCACTCCAGAGAAAATCCAAATTAAAGAATTTGAAAAGTTATATCTAGCGTTCCTTTACCCTCCCTTTTGATGAGACTCATATTTTTCTGAGAAGAAATGCCTGGTTTCCGTAATAATCAGAATACTTCTGGAATTGTTCAATCTCCCTCCATGTCATGTCAATTACGGCGAGGGCATCCTGATTTTCAGCATACTCTTCCTCCATCCCTATAAGCTTGATCTGGAGTGGAGTGTAATACTCGTTCCACCACGCCTCGGAAGGGAGGCTGAAACTTGCGACAAGATCGTATCCTGATTTCTCAATCATCTGTCTGCATCCGGCGATAAAGGTGATGGGGGGTATGCCTCCCTCATGAACGTTGCTATCTCATCAGGTGGGTTCTCGGTAAACCAGACCATTCTTGTGAGAGCAAGCGAGCCTCCCGTCTTCAGGAACTTTTTCCAGCACGATAGTTTCTTTTCAAATCCTATCACAAAGATCGATCCTTCAGCCCAGACAACATCGAAATATTCCGAGCAAAGGGGAGATCGTCCATCGATCTGCAAACGGTGACTATCCGCCTACCGGTTCCTTCCGCATCTGCCCTTTTCCGGAATGTATCACGGTAAGGTTGGTAGATGTCAACAGCCGTGATGTGGCAGTCCCTGCACTGTCGGGCAAGGGCGAGCGTCTGGCTGCCGGCACCGCAACCGATATCAAGAATCCTAGAATCTGGAGGGGGGGAGGGGATATTGAACATCCTGTTCGTGCAGGCATCGCTTCCCGGTCCCTTGCGGTCAAGCCCTTCAAAGAGCGTGAATATAACCGGTGTATCCATATGCTGCTTTATCCATAAGAGATCATATCCGTTCCGGAGATCTCATATCCATGAAAAAGCGACACTCCAGGAGTATGAAAATGATAGAGACGAAAAATTATAGAGACGACCTATCAAAGACACTAGGGTCCGGAGGGTGGCAGGTACAGGATTTTGAAATATCCCTCATATGGGCACTAATTAGGAAATAAAAATCTTTATGTTGGTATTTTCCCAATAATTAAAAACTTTCATGGCTGCTGCACCAGATCCCACGTCACTCAAATACCTCCTGTCACGCCTTTCACGCCATCCGGCTTTCCTTGGTGCCCTGATAGGCATCCTTGCGGCATTTTCCCAGTCGCTCCTCATCAGTGCCGGAGGCCCTGAAGCTTATGGGTTCTGCGTTGCCTGCCATACCCGTGACCTTGTAAACGGGATGACCAATATTATCACCGGCGCCAGCCTGGCTCTTGCCCCCATCTCAAAGAATGCCATCCTTCCGGTGATGAGCGTGGTGGGTGTTATTATCGGGGCATTCCTCTCAGCAAAGGTTCACAAGGAGCATAAAATCAAGAAGACTGACTATCAGGAATACCTCATCTATTTCATCGGTGGATTTGTTGTCCTCCAGCTTGCCATGGTCTTCGGAGGGTGCCCGTACAGAGCAGCCCTGCGGACAGGATACGGTGATATCACAGCGCTCCTTTTTATCATCATGATGGGCCTCGGAGTCATTGCAGGGACACTCCTTATGCTTCGCAAGGCTGAAAAGGAGATGAACTGATGGCGACCGGCATTCTTTCAAAAGAGGTGGCCATCTATGCGGTCCCCCTCGTCACGCTGCTTCTCGGCATTCTTATCGGGTACCTTGCGCAGCGGTCAGGGTACTGTTCAATTGGAGGATTCCGGGATTATGTCCTCTTCCGACATACCCGGCTTTTATCAGGGTATGTCACTCTCATCGTCGCGTCATTTTTTGGGTATCTCCTCTTCTGGTTCCTGACGCCGGCAGCAATGGAGCATTTCTTCTGGGCTCTTACCAGCAATCCACTTATGCCGGTTCCGGGAGCTCCTGCCGGGCTCTCTCCTGCTGCATATCTGATTCTGGCTGCAATTCCTGGATTTCTTATCGGACTGATTTGTGTTCTCCTTGGCGGATGCCCTATCCGCCAGACAGTAATGGCATCAGAAGGGAGCTACAAGGCCGCATTTTTCTTTATCGGCATGTGCGTTGGTTCAGTGATCTTTGCTGCCTTCGTCTCGGGATGGGTGGTCGTTCTTATGCGGGCTATCGGGCTTGGTGCATGAAGATATGGAGCACTCATCAATCCAGTCCTCAACATTCTTTTTCAGCACGCCCCTCTCCCATGAGCGTATCAACTGGTACACGGAATGCATTGCATCTGGTGCCGGAATTGAACCAGGACAAAAAAGAGCTTTCACGGTGTTTATAACCGGAGATGCACTGTTCAGTTTTGTTGATGCACAGAGCCGTGAAGCATGGAATGCTCTCTCTGAAGTCCCTTCCGTACAGATTGTTGCCGATGGAGATGAGCTGCGGCTACACGGGCTCGGTGACTCAGTTGGCGCAGCATCCCCGGGCATCACCATTACGGAACGGGGAGCCGGAACACTGTTCTGGGGACAGCTGGTATCACACCTTTCTTCGGAGTGGAAAGGCACAAAAAAGGCGGCATTTCTGCTCTGCCATCCTCCCTATATGAGTCGGATACCCGTTCACATGCTCCGGTTCCTCTCTGGAGCCCACGCTGCAGGTCTCTCTCCTGAACTTTATGCCTATCTTGATGGGTTACACAATATCCATAACGGCCAGCGCCCGTCAGAATTTGAGAATATCGGCCGGGCTATAGCTACCCTCGCCAGGAAATCGGGAGAATCGGGAAAGGATCCCTGGTTTGCAGCCTGTTCCCGCTGTGCAACAGCCAGGGGATATTTCCAGATGAATCCGGGGACCGGGTATTGTGAACCAGCCTCGAGCATTGATGAGATGACGATTCGACCCTTAAAAGAGATCCTCTCCCGGTTCTCCGGATATTATCCCATCCTTTCACACACGAGCGGGGAGATTGTCAAACATGCTGAAACCAGTGACCAGGATACCCGGCCAAGGCTCATTATTTTCATCACAAACCCCCCCTATGGCACCGAATGGACCTTCGGGGGTCTCTCCCTCGCCCTTGCGACAGCGATGGAGGGGATACCCACAACTGTCATCTTTATTGAGCACGGCGTGTATTCCCTCTACGGTACGCATGAGGTCCCTCCAAACGACAAAGTCTTCAATGTCCAGGAGATGGTTGCCGCAACCCTGGATATCCCTTCGCTCTGCTATCTTGTTCATGCACCTTCCCTGGAACGGAGAGGCATTGGAGTTGAAGAGCACCTCACAGGGATTCGGGAGGTACAGAATGATGACCTGGCGCAAATCCTCTGGGGACAGGACAACTCTGCAACAAGGATATTATTTTTCTGAGCCAAGAGTATTACAATAAAGGGTGATGGAAGGGTGAATGATTTTACTGATCTAACTTGTACAAATCTAATGATCAAGCTAAAAATCCTTTTGAACAAGCTTACTCCGGGAGACACCCTTACCTTTTTTGCAACAAGGGAGCAGGTGGATAATACCTGCGCCCCCTTCTCCAGTAACGGGTATCAGGTTGCATGGGACCAGGAAGCAGAGAACCGCTACCTGGTCAGGATTGGAAAATAATAGAAACCTACATCGTCAGGATCTCTTCTCCCCCCGACTCTGCTATGTGGTGGAGAAAGAGAGATGAGGGAATGGCCGAAATACTCCGGCAGAGCATGAGTACCCGTGATCTTGGGTGGTTATCCAGCAGGGAGGAGACCCCGAAACGTTCCATGTACCTTCGCCTTCTCATCCCTCCTCTCATTGCGGTTCTCTTCTTTCTGGTCTGCCTCCTCATTCTCCCCCCCGAAAGGATCCTGATTCTCGGGGGACTCATGCTGGCCTATTATGTCCCTCCGGCAGGGAAGGAATCGATCATCCCGATCGGGATCGGACTTGGGATACCCTGGTGGCTCATGGCGATTACCGTGATCCTTCTTGATGTCATCACCTCGCTCTTCATGATCATGAATTTCGTTCTTATGCTCAGGGTGCCGCGGCTCGGACCATGGATTGAGAAGACTACCCTTACGGGGAGGGAATTCATGGAGGAGCATCCGTGGATGGCCCGGTGGCGAATCCCCGGGGTTGCATTTTTTGTCATGCTCCCGCTCCAGGGAACCGGCGGTGTCGGCGCCACGGTTGTGGGATTGATGGCTGGATTATCACCTGGTGAGATCCTTCTTGCGGTAGGAATCGGAGCAGCGATCGAGAGCCTCATATTTGCCCTCGGGTCTGAGCTGATCTGGAGGCTCCTGATGGCACATTTTATTGCGGGGACTGTTGTAGCTGTCGGATTGATTCTTTGTGTAATCCTCATCTTTGTCTATTTCAACCGGCACATGGCGGGAAAAGAAAAGTTGTAGCCGGGGTTCCCGGACATTATCCGGAAGCAGCCTGCCTCAGAAGTCTCGGATAATAATTGACCTGGGTTGGAAGAACATCTAATTGGATGGTGACCGGGTAACCAAGAGCATCTTCCATATTTTTTGCAAGTTCATCGATACTTTCGAGTTCTCCAGTACCAGCAATAGAAATCGTGACATGTGCCGGTCCATTCAGCAGGATGTCGCGGGGTTGAAAATTCAGGGTCAGTCTGGTGACGGTATACGAAGTCCCCTCCAGCCAGGATGTGACCGCGGTGTTTGCGAGTGCGGTATCTCTCTCCAGTTCAAGAGTCCGGTATCCGTTGAACCCAAGGATGACTGCAACGATAATGGTAGCGAGGATGGCTAATTCGAACGCACGTTTGCGGTTCGCATCCCTTTGCGGTGTAATCCTGCTGACGCTCACTCCTGAGAGCCACAGGACAGCTCCTCCTGCCAGGATGATTGCGAGGAAGTTGGTGAGGAAAAGAACAAAGGCCCCGCTGGCATCTCCCCAGTGAAGCTTGGAAAGAGAGATACCAACCACTGACAGGGGAGGTACGAGTGAGATAGCTATTGCCACTCCAGGGAGGGTATCCCCGACATCCTCCCGCGAGATTGCAAAGGCACCGGCTGCTCCTGAAGCAAGGGCAACGAAGAGAGCCAGCAGGTTGGGGGAGACTCTTGTGGTAATTTCCGGATTTGAGCCAAATCCAATAACGATTGGTGAGATAAAGAGAGAGAGAAGCAAGGCCAGCCCGATCACATAGAGGACACTGAACGAGACAACCAGGATCGATCTTTTGATGCGAGTCCCCCTGCCAAGTACCATAGCAAGGGTTGCCGCCATAATGGGAGTCATCAGGGGGGCAATGATCATTGCCCCGATGACCGTTGCCGTCGATCCTGATATTACCCCGTAGGTTGCGATGATTGTTGCCAGTGTCAGAAGGACAATATAGTTTGTTATCGAGCGTTTCTTCTTCTCACCTTCAAAGAAAAGCTTCTCTTCCATCACCGGAAGGTATACTGGATCAAAACGGTTTTTTGTCACCCACTCAGATGTCATATCCCTTCTCCATTATTCTACAACAGGATGCGGTTGATCATGTATTAACAATAAGTCTTTGAGTTATCACGTCCTCACTCGACTCTCCTGCCATGACGCGGCCAATCCGGTTCCACAATGGTTAAATCCGGGAATCATCACACTATCACGTATGAAGAAGATAGCCCTGACCATTGCACTGGGATTCGTGATCCTGTTCCTTGTTGTTTCAGGATGCACCCAGTCACCGGAAACGCCTCCTGTAAGTACCACGCCGACCACAGCCCTGCCCACAACGACCACTCCCATGACCACAAAAGAGCCGGTTGGCATGGGAACCCCGGGACCCACTCAGGCCCTTCCCCCCCAGTACTCCCTTACCTTCCAGGTTACGACAAATGGCAGAACCACTGACCCGCTCACTTATGTGGCTCTCAATGGGGGCAATGGTATGAATTTCGTCGGTCCGATTGAGGTGAGCCTGACAAAGCCAGATGGAGTGGTCCAGTCCCAGACAATGAATTCGCCGCATTTTATGGGCCAGAACGTGGCATTCCCCTGCAGTACCTTCCAGAACCGGGTGGAGATATGGGCAACAGCCCCGGAAGTAGGAAGAATTAAAGTCTACGACCAGATCGTTCCCTTCAAGTCCCTCAATCCCTGAAATCGTCTCCCTTTTTTCCCGAATATATCTTTTCTAGTAAGAATGAATGAACGGTCGCTATGGAGCCACCATATGTCTGGAGTCCTGGTGTTTTGGCTGTAGTTCTCCTGGGAAAGGAGAATTGACAGAACAGGAATAATTTTTGACTGCGTCCGGCTTCACCTCCCCACAGCAATACGAGGTCTTCCTCCTGAAGGGTTATCCAGTGACGGTCCCTCCTTGATGTATGAATATGAAACCTCGACTCAGTTTTCCCCAAAAGCAGCAAAGATCTGACATTCAGTTCCTTTTTCTCGACATGCACGTAAAATTTTTATGACTAAATGTCCGAATTAACTAACATCTGCGATCTCATGAAGCAAAATACGTTCTATATCCTTGCCGGCATCATCGGCCTTGTCGAGGTCGGGATGTTCTGGTTTTCTGTCCGGTACATGATACCCTACCTCATATCAGCAGCCTTTCTTGTGGGGGTGCTGATCCTCTATCTGGCTTGGCGCAGTATCACTGATCGGCAGACTGACGAGCGGGCGGTCCTGATCAACCAGAAGGCAGGGATGGCGACGTTCATGGTGTTCTGGGTGATTTTTTTTGCAACCAGCCTGGGGAGTGCTGTCATCGGTCTTGGCGCTCCCCCCTTCCCACACTTTCCACGACCGCCGGACCAGGGACCAGGCAGAATCAATGAGAGCATAAAACCGTTTGGAGATGGCCAGGGACTTCCGGGCGAGAGCATCAGACCCCCCGATGACGGTCTAATCCGGCTTGGGCACTTTGGGTATCTGCAACTGGCGCTCCTCTTCCTGATGTTCTTCCTCTATGTCGGGTTCAGGATCTATTATGCCCGGAAATACGGAGAGTGGGAGAGCGATGAAGAACAGGATTAAAGTCTTTCGGGCCATGCATGACCTCACCCAGGATGCCCTTGCACAGCAGCTGGGGGTCACCCGCCAGACTATCCTTGCCATTGAGAAGGGAAAGTATGATCCATCTCTCGAGCTTGCCTTCAAAATTGCCCGTTTCTTCAACGTGAGTATTGAAGAGGTCTTCTCCTATCCCGGGGCCCCTTAACAGTCGTAATATGAAGTCGAAGAGTCATCAGACGTCCTGGCTGGTTTCATCATATACTCCCTCCTGAATTGGGATTCTATTGGTAGATTTTATATAACATAATGTAAAATGTACTATACGTGCCGGCCAATCCGGCATGGAACAATCACTCCATGCAAATCAGGAATATGGGAGGGACCGGATAGCCCGATCCAAAAAAACCGATCCCGGATTCCGCAATCTTCTCATGTACAACCATGAAACTGTGGGATGAGAGGCCGGGACCCGGAATCAATATTGAGCGTATCGGTCTTTGATCCTCCTACAAATAACCCCGGTGGGAGCAAAGCCACCTTTCCCTCTATGTTCCGGAATGGACCGATATCCGATCCTCTCAAGAACACCGCCCTTGTGTTAAACCCTAACAAACGCATATGAGGCAGAACCATTATGATGAAAGGGAAAAGAACCGCTACCAGAAGATATCTGATTCTCTCTCTCCTTATACTACTTCTCAGCCTGGGAAGCATCTGTACCCTTGTCTCGGCAGCAGATTCTACAACTGAGGCATCGTCAGAAGCATATGTCGCAATCACGAATGTTACCCTCGACCCCTCGATCCTGATGCAGTATGACCAGGGAACCCTGTCTGTACGGATAACCAATTCAGGATCATCCCCGGTGAAGATCAACCGTGTTGAGCTCCTCTCCGAGGAACTTGATGTAGTCAACTACCAGACCTACGATAAGGTGGGAGTCCTCGGGGCGTCAAATTCCCTCGTCTTCACGTTCCTTGTCGAGGCTGACGTCAAGGATGCGACATATTTCCCGATATTCTATGTCGACTTCACCGATTCGGGGAGTATGCGCTACCCGATCGCGGTGAAAGTTGACGATACCCCCCTCCTGGTCTCGGTTGTCAAATCGCCGGACACCTTCACCTCCGGTGAGGAGGACAAAATCACCCTCTCGATAAGCAATCCCCGCGATAATGAGGTGAACAGCGTGACGGTCGTACCGGGCGGGGACGGTATTAGCCCGTCGCAAAGTGCCGTATTTGTCGGGACGCTCAAACCTGACGAAGAGAGGCAGGTCACCTTCGGGATCACCCCAGAGAAGGCTACGGTACTTGTCCTGGATGTCCTCTACCGAAATGGTCCGAACCAGCATAACGAGACCATCACCCTACCGGTGATGCTGGGAAACAGGAAGGTTGCTGCTGAACTCGTGGTGAACAACATAGAAGTGGCCGGAGGAGGGGCGAGCCTGACCATCTCCGGGGACGTCACCAATGCCGGACTGAAAGATGCAAAATCAGTGACGGTAACGGTTGGAGACCCTGCCCGGGCAATTGATCCAGACCCGGTCTATGTGGTGGGAGCTCTTGAGCCGGATGACTTTTCCAGTTTCGAGATCACCTGTAAAGCCCCGGGACTGTCCCAAATCCCCCTTGTCGTATCGTACCGCGATGATGAAGGAGAGATTTACCAGGAGACGTTCGATGTTTCGGCACTTAGCTTTGGGAACTCAACCGCTGGGGGATCAGCAGACGGGGGCTTCCAGGGGCCTCCTTCAATGCAAGGTCGCCCAAGTGGCGGAGGAATGGGGATGATGGGATTTGGCAGTGGCTTCAGTAAGATCCCGGTCATCCCGATCCTCATTGTCATTATCGCCATCATCGGTGTTCTTGTAGCATGGCGTAAGGGATACCTGGAAAAGATCCGGGAACGGTTCAGCAAATGATCCCTGGAGTGAGGGGAATGGATGACCAGCCGTTGATCGAGTTACGGGGTGTCACCAAGGTATACCCGCTGAAATCCGGAGATGTTACTGCACTCGATAATATCTCGCTCTCCATCCAGAGGGGGGATTTCGTGGCTATCATGGGCCCTTCCGGGTCAGGAAAATCCACCCTCCTGAACCAGCTCGGATGTCTCGATCGCCCTACTTCCGGCGATCTTCTGATTGCAGGAAGAAACACCCGGGCGATGGATGATCACGAACTCACAGGACTCC
>JAKLGZ010000020.1 GCA_022710385.1 Methanoregula sp. | reverse complement strand
CCCCCAGTACAGAACGTTCGACTTCCGCTACCCGCTCACCGTTGAGGAGATGGTGCTTTCGGGACGGCTCGGCCTTGTTCCCGGCCTCGTCAGGCGATTCTCCGAAAAAGACCGGAAAGCCGCAAGGAAGGCGCTTGAACGGACTGCGATCCTTCACCTCTCCCGCCGGCCGATCTGCGACCTCTCCGGGGGTGAGCAGCAGCGGGCAATCATAGCCCGCGCCCTTGTCGGCGAACCGGACCTGCTCATCCTCGATGAGCCCATGGTGTATGTCGACATGCCCACCGAGATGCAGTTGTTCGACATGCTCAAAGCCCTCAAGGATGAGATGACCGTCCTTCTGGTCACGCACGACATCGGTGCCATCTCCACCAATGTCACGAGGGTAGCCTGCCTCAACGGTAAGATCTTCACCCATGACACCAGCGAGATATCGGAGGATATGCTCACCGCGGCATATCACTGCCCCGTTGACCTGATCGCCCATGGGATCCCGCACCGGGTTTTCCGTGATCACGGGGGGGTGGGATGATGCTTTCGATCCTGGGGTTTGAATTTTTCAGGAACGCTGTGGCAGCCGGGCTTATAGCAAGCATCGTCTGTGGCATAATCGGTTCATTTGTGATCGTCAAACGCCTCGTATCCCTCTCGGGGGGGCTTGCCCACGCCGCGTTCGGCGGGGTCGGTCTGGGGTATTTTCTCGGGGTCGATCCTTTCCTCGGGGCTGCCGGATTCACCCTCGCAATTGCCCTCCTCATCGGGACCATCCGCGAGAAGTTCGGGCAGTACATGGAGACGCTGACCGGCGTGGTATGGGCTGCGGGGATGGCGACCGGGATCCTCTTTATTGCACTGACCCCGGGCTATGCACCGGAACTGTTCGGGTTCCTGTTTGGCAATATTCTCCTGATCCCTTCAGAAGATCTGATCATCATGGGTATCCTGGCACTGGGTATCCTCCTCATCGTGACCGCCGGGTTCAACCAGCTCGTGGCAGTCACGTTCGATGAGGAGTACGCCCGTGTGATGAACCTCCCGGTGACAGCCCTCCTCCTCCTCCTCCTCCTGCTCATCGCCTTCAGCGTGATTGTCCTCCTCAGGGTCGTGGGAATTATCCTCGTCATTGCCCTTCTCACCATCCCGCCTGCCATCGCCCGCGAGTATTCGGGGAGTATGCGATCCATGATGTGCCTCTCGGTCCTCGCCGCTGCGGGATGCACCATCGGGGGACTCTTCCTGTCCTATGCCATGAACGTTCCGTCCGGTGCGACGATCATTCTCCTGGCAACCGTCGGATACGGGCTCATGCTCTTCGAACGCTGGATGACCGGGAGAAGGACACAGGGTGCACCAGGATAAGGTGCCCCTCCTCATCCCGTCCCTGAAAAAAACCGAACAACGCCAGGGGATTCCCGGAATGGCCCTTCCCGCATGGTGCAATGCCGCTGTACTGGCTTGCCCCCCCCTCCGGTATTCCTGACTACGTCTTCCCCGGGTGCGTGAGCAGGGTGGGATAGTTCCCGGTCCATTCGTGCAGTTCTTCAAGATCGGCAGTGACCATTCTCGTGATGAGTGTCTTTCCAAACACGCGTTCGAAATGATCGGCCTCGTTCTCGATCCCCGACAGTTCAAGCTGGCACTCGCCGACGGCAGTGATCTCGAGCACAGCACCTGTCGGACTGGTGGAGAGGAACCTTGCATGCCGGATCAGCCCGGCATGGCTCCGGTCAAGACTCTCCGCCATCCGGAGCAGGGCTGAGAGGACCCTGATCCGCTCCCGATCTCCTGGCTCGAGGGGAAGTACCGCCAAAGTCCTCTTTTTTGGCGGCTTCTTCCGGTGATAGCGGGCGATGAACGCCATCATGAGGAGTTCCCGGGGGAGAAAACCAGGGATGTCGGTGTTCCTGATCACGTAATAGGAGTGGATATGGTGATTGTGGTAGGAGATGAAGGATCCCACATCATGGAGGAACGTGGCATACACAAGGAGTTCCTCCTCGGGGCTGGAATATGCATGCAACCCGCACTGCTTTCCGCTGGAGAAGAGCTCCTGGGCGAGGCGTGCAACGGTTCGTGCATGATGCTCATTGATACCGCAGGAGCGGGCGAGCTGGAGGACGCTTCGTTCCCGCGGGGATACGCTGTCGATCAGGGGGATCTCCTCCATCCGTGTAAGGTAATCCACAAGAAGACCATCCTGCAACCCTCTCTGGGTGGAGAAGATCCGGTCGATGGAGAGGGCCTCCATCAGGGTTTCAAGGATGGCGGCACCGCAGATGATGATATCCCCCCGTTCCGGGTTGATACCCGGGACGTTCCTCCTGGCAGGGAGGGGAAGGGAGCAGAGGAGACCGGCTACCCGTGCCAGCTCTGAACGGGAAAGCCCGGTCTCAGGGGTGGATATTCCCTCCCCGGTTTTCATGGCAATCTCTGAAAGGTTGATGATGGTGCCCGAGCTGCCGATGGCAATGTCGAACTGGTGGGAGGAGAGCCCTGGTAAAGCCGGGGCGATCACCTCTCTCACATGATCCCGGATGCGTGCGTACTTCTTTTTTGTGACCGGCTTCTCGTCATCGCGGGAGAAGTAGAGGTTGGTGAGCCGGATCGATCCCAAGAGCAGGCTTTCGAGGTGGCAGGAGGTATGCTGCCCTCCTATGGCGATCTCTGTGGAACCCCCCCCGATGTCGATGAAGACCGCCTGTTTCTTCCCGAGCTGGATCCCGGTTGCCACCCCCATGTAGATGAGCCGGGCTTCGTCCCTTCCCGAGATGATCCGGACATCGATCCCAGCTTCATGACGCAGGCGGTTCAGGAGCACGTTCCGGTTCCGCGCCTCCCGTGCCGCGGACGTGGCAACCGCTACCACTTCATCGGCTGAGAAGGATCGGGCAAGGGAGGTGAAATTCCGGCAGACCCCGACAGCCCGTTCGATAGCCTCGTCACGAATGAGATCCTCCTCGAACTCTCCATCGCCAAGCCGGACCGTCTCCTTCTGGCGGGAAAGAACATGGTAGGTGCAGTGGGGGAAGAGACGGACGATCAGCAGCCGGATCGAATTGGTACCGATATCGAGAAAGGCAACTACGCGTTCCCGTGATAGCCCGGCGGGATGTTCTGAACCTGTCATTCCTGCCTAAACTTCTCTTTCTAGCACCATGAAATGCGGGGTCAGGAGGATGGAGGATCCCCGGCAGCTCCCGGAGCGAGGCGGCACCGGCACCTCCCGATGGTAAAGGCTACGAATACCGCAGAAAGAGCGATGATGGCGAATGCCAGGACAAACGTGGTCAGTTCCGCGATGAATCCTGCAAGGACCGGAAGGAACGTCATTCCCCCGTAACTGGCGGCATTGAACAGTCCCATCACCACCCCCTGCCGGGTCTCAGACTCGGCAAGATACGCCAGCTGGGCGATCATCACCACCCCTGCAATCGCGCCGACCAGGATGAAAAAGACAGGCGAGAAGAAGACGCAGAGCACGGCTGCCGCCATCGCAAGAGATGCTCCTTTTATTGTCGGAATCGGGGGAAGGTGGGCATGGGATACCACGATCACGGCGATTGCAGTGGCGGTGCTCATCCCGGCAATGACCAGTCCGACAAGGGCGGGTGAGAGATCCGAGAATTCCGGATAGAGGGAGGTGAGCGCCCCTGTTATCCCGAGGAGCACAATGGTCGAGATCCAGAGCCAGAAGTATTCCTGTATCACACGAAGCAGCCGTCTCCCCGTATTCCGGATCGGCTCACGGGCCGGGCGTGGCTGTCCCCCTCCTGGCTGCATGACCATGCTCGCGAGGGTGGGGATCGCCCCGATCAGGGTGAAGGTGGCGATGCCCGACACGCCAACACCGGTCATCTCAACAAGCCAGCCGCTGGCGATCAGCCCTGCGACAAGACCAATATTCAGCATCGCCATGAAATATCCGCTCGAGGTCTCATGGTCAGGCCGTGAATTGATCAGGGAGAGGGCAGCCGGGACGAACAGCCCTGCCCCGATCCCCTCGATAACACGGAACACCACGATCAGGAGAGTGGAGCTGGTAAGCGTGAGGAGCACCCCTGAAGCAACGGTCAGCAGGAGACCTCCCCTCACGAGAGGCAGTTCGCCTGCACGGTCAGCAATCAGGCCTGCCGGGAGGACGAGAAGGAACGCCCCGAGGAAGTATGCAGAATAGATGGTACCCTGGGCGATCGTACTGTCCCCGAACGATGCAAGTTCCGGCACGATCGCATTCGACAGTGCCATGATGGTGAAAACGCCTAAAAAGAGAGGGAAGCGGTTTCTCATGGCATCGCTTCAGATCATGCGGTATGTCTCAAGGTTCATCGGGGAATGAGTCTCGATGTGGTACCGCTTGTAGAGCGAGCTTGCCAGATCGATCGTATTGTTCTCGTCGCCATGAATCGTGAAGATCTTTTCCGGTTTGGGCTGGACATGGCCGATATAGTTGATCAGCTGCCTCCTGTCCGAATGGCCGGAGAACCCGTCAATGGTTACGATCTCGAGGTTGATGACAATGGTCCCCTTCCGCCCGACAGGAATCTCCCTCCATCCTTTCTGGATACGCCTCCCCATCGTACCTTCTGCCTGGTACCCGACAAAGACGAGTGCATTCCTCTCATCGGAAGCGAGCCCGCTCAGGTATTCCATGACCGGCCCGCCGTTCAGCATACCGCTGGTCGTGATGATGACGCAGGGATCCCCATTGATCACCTTCTCACGGAGATCCGATGAATCGACAGGGACAAAGCATTCAGCGAGGAATGGGTTCAACCCTTCCTTGAAGATCTGGTTGCGGAGTTCACTGTTCAGGTACTCCGGGTAGGTCGTGTGGATTGCCGTGGCCTCCCGGATCATCCCGTCGAGGTAGATCCTGACCGCCGGGATCTGCTCTCTCCTGATCCCTTCCTCCAGCGCAAGCATGACCTCCTGGGATCGCCCCACGGCAAACGCCGGGATGATGACTTTTCCACCCCTGGAGATGACGTTTCCTATCGTCTCGTACAGCTTCTCCTCGGCATCTGCACGGGCCGGCTGGAGATCGCCGCTGCCCCCGTATGTACTCTCCATGAAGATCGCTTCGAGCCGCGGGAACTGGTTGGTGGCAGGGTTAAAGAGCCTGCTCTTGCTGTAGTTGAAGTCACCGGTAAACGCGACATTATAGAGCCCGTCTCCGACGTGGAAGTGGGCGATCGCCGACCCGAGGATATGGCCTGCATTGTGGAAGGTCAGCTTGATATCAGGAGCGATATCCGTCACGCTCCCGTAATTGAGGGTGATGGAATGCTTGATGTAACTCTTCACATCGTTTGAGCTGTACGGGATCTTCCGATCTTCCTTTGAGACAACGTCCAGGTAATCCAGCTGGAGCATCGCTGACAGATCCCGCGTGGGGGGGGTGCTGTACACGGGCCCGTCAAATCCGTACTTGTACAGGAGGGGCACCAGCGCACAATGGTCGAGGTGTGCATGAGTGAGCACGACAGCATCCAGTTGTGAAAGGGGGTGAATCTCCGGCACGTAGAGATAGGGAGCATTGTTGGTGCTGTTGTCAGGTTTCTCTCCACAGTCGATCAGGATCCTGCTCTCGGGAGTGGAGAGGAGGAATGCCGCCCTCCCTACCTCCCTGCAGCAGCCGAGCATGGTCACCCGGACCCATGCGTCCTTGCTCGTGACATCGCGGTGGATACGCCGCCCGATGGTCCGGAGAAACTGTTTCCGGTCCTCATTCACCGATCGCAGGAACTGCCTGACCTGTTTTACTGTTGAACTCTCGATCGGCGGGGTCCTGACGACCTTGGGCGTCCATCCGATATGTTTCGTGATCTCACGGAGCGTTGCACCGTTCTTGCCGATGACGACACCTGGTTTCTCAGCCTCGATGAGCACCTCACCGGTATCTGCATCAAAGAAGATATCGGTGATCCCTGCATTTTCTGCGACCACCTCACGGATCTCAAGCATTGCCCGTTCGGGGTCCTCAAGCACATTCGGCCTGACAACGATACGCTTCCGCAGGTCCCGCGCCAGGATCTTGATCAGGTCAGCCTCATCGGCAAACCGCTTGGGGTCATCGGTATAGATGACCAGCTCGGGCCCTTCAAACTCCACTTCAGAGACAGTGATACCCGCAGGTACTCTCTCATCGATCTTATTCTTCAGTTCTTTCAGCCGATCTTCAATAAGCATCCAATCAGTCCTAAAAAAAAGTATTATGCCGTTGCTGCCGCGCTGTTTTTCGGGAGCTGGTCTTCAGGGACCTCGAAATACTCGTCCTTCGTGATCACGACGACGTGCACTCCTTCTCCCGAACCTGCATCCCTTTTCATGGCAGCACGGACCGCTCTCACTGCAAGCGAGATCGCGTCTTTCCTTTTCATTCCCTTGGTAAACCGGTCCTCGAGCACCCCGTATGCCATGGGAGATCCGGATCCTGTCGCAACGATCTCCTCTTCCTTCGTTGCCCCACCCATCGCATCCACCGAGAACAGGCCTGGTCCGGAGTCATCAACTCCTCCCACGAGGAGCTGGACATAGAAGGGGTAGTACCGGTTGTTGTTCAGGATGTTGGAGAGGAGAGTTGAGGCGGCGGCGACCGACATCGCTCTCCCCCTCCTGATATTGTAGAGACTGCACTCTACGGTCATGATCCGGGCGATCTGCTGGGCATCTCCCACCCCCCCTGCAATGGTCATCCCGATTCGGTCTGCGATCTGGTACACTTTTTTTGCTTTCTTGCTTGCGATCATGTACCCCATTGTTGCCCTTTTCTCGGTAGCAAGCACGACACCGTCTTCAAAGACAAGTCCGACAGTGGTCGTTCCCTTCAGGGGCTCCTGATATTGCTCACTCATATATTCACCCCAAAACATGGAAAACGCTGGAAAAACCTCACAAAAGCGCTTCAACAATTAAATGTCATCCGAAAATTTAAAGGTTTTTATTGTCCGGTGCACGGCACATTGCCCTGATGAGGTCACGGTCAAAGAGCATGGCAACCAGTTTTTTGTCACCGTTCACGACCGGGAGCTGGTCAACCCTCCCCCGCTTCATCTTGAGCGCACATTCGCTCACCTCGGCATTCAGGGGCACGGAGATGACATTGCTGACCATCGCGGTCTTGACCGGTTTATCGGGGAGCTGGATCTTTGAGATACCATAGCTGATGGTGTGCATATCCCGGATGCTCTCCCAGGTCCATTCATCGTCATCGGTCCCGTTCGAAAAATCACTCACTTCGACCATGTCCTCGATGGAAGAATGCCGGATCAGGTCACGCTCTGATATGATCCCCTGGAGCTTGCTCTCTGCATCGAGGATGGGGATCGCATCGAACCCTGATATCTCCATGATACGGGCGACAAGCGGGAGGGGTGTCTCCTCCCAGAGGGCAAAGGTCTGGCTGATATACGTGGGCTTTATCTCGTCCTTTATCCGCAACTGGGCGATGGCATGGACAAGATCGGCGACGGAGAGCAATCCGACGAGTTTCTCCCCTTCGACCACCGGAAGCCTCCTCACGTTCTTCTCGATAAGGATGCGGGCGGCCTCCTCGACAGGGGTGTCAGGGGAGACGGTCGCAGGGTTGCGTGTCATCAGGAGGCCGAGCTGGGTCTCGTCTGCCTTGCGCAGGAGGTCTTTTCTCGTGATGATCCCGACGAGCTTCCCTTCCTTGAGGACAGGGACCCCGGAAATTCCGGTACGCTTCAGTATCTTCAGGACATCATCCCTGTTCCCCGGTATCTCAACAGTGACCACCTCGGTGGTCATGAAATCAGAGACGTTCATGGTTTCGATGGTCGCACCACCATAACTGTTTTTGGAGAGTTTGAGACGACAAATGAGCTGACACTGCCAAGGAGTATCCGGTCTACCTCGCTCTTTCCATGGGATCCCATCACCACAAGGTCAACAGGAAGTTCATTGATCGCCTTCAGGATCTCGTTTCCCGCATGCCCCTGGCGGATGTAGGTCTGGATCTTGACGCCATGCTGTTCTCCTAACTCTTTTGCCGTATCCAGCGCAGTCTTTCCTTCCTTCTCAAGCATGCTGTACATGATCTCCCAGGTACTGTCCATGGGCAGGGAGGAAAAGAGCCCTGTCTCCACAACGTAGATGGCATGAACCTCTGCCTTCCAGACCCGTGCCTCTTCGATCGCGGCCTTCAATGCATTATCGCTGATTTTTGACCCGTCTATGGCCACAAGGATGTGTCGGAACATGGTACTCTCCAAAAGAGCTTTTCTATTAATGTCTTTTCAGCAATTAAAAACTTTTGTGACGATATTTTTCCGTCCGGCCCGTTTGACCAGCGTTGTTATCATGTCATGGGAGAGCCAGAGGTTGGAGTCACCGGGGTGGATCACGAGGAACCGGGCGGGAGATCCCTCCGTGATAAAAGGGCGAGTCTTTGTGAGGCACGATCCTTCCACCGCTGCCCGGAATATGAGGGCGGGAGGAATCTGGTAGACCGTCGCGATGAAGGACATCTCGCGCCACAGGTCGGGCTGGACGAACATGCAGTTGTCAGTTCCAAGAACGATCCTGCACCCTGCCTCTATCATCTTTTTTAAAGGCGGTTTGCCCGGGGAATCGGTCACCCCGAGGGTCCAGTTCGACCGGGCACAGACGGCGATGGGTATCTCCTCTTCTGCACACCTGCGAAGCTGGCGGCTCGTTGCGTGAGTGCAGTGCACGATGAGATCAGGGGCATAGTCAAGGGCCGAATCGATGTCAAACCGGTCCCTCTCTCCGGCATGAAAGGCGATCAGCCTCTTCATTTCACGCGACCGGCGTATGATCTGTTCAAGACCGTGGATATCCCTTGCACTGCTGACCCCCAGCCCATCGGCATATGCTTCTCCCCCTTCACGGCCGAAGATGACCGGGACGCAGGAGATCCCCTCTGCAGCGGTGCGCAGCGCCTGCACTCCTGCCGGGCCGCCTTCCCGAAAATCGGCACATCCGGCTGTCCCTGCCTCCTGCATGAACTCCAGGGTTGCGCGCATCGCCCGGATCAGCTCGCAAGGGGGTGTTTTTTCGAGTATCTGGTGCTTGAGCCCGTGGGGAGGGGTGACCAGGCTCTCCAGGCTCCCCTCTGCCCGGAGGTCCATTGCCACACTGTCTCCCAGGTGCGTGTGTGCATTGAAGAGGGCCGGGCAGATCCAGGGGGCACCCGGTCGGGGCGCACGATCTTCGATGCGGTGGATCCTGCCCCCGCGGACGACAATCGCTACCTCTCGCTCCTCAAGCCTCTCTCCGATAAGGGCCCGCCCTTCCACCACACACTCGCTCCTGGGCATATCCCGGATTCACCGATTTTAAATAGGGATAATGAGAAATTAATACGTATGGCAAAAAAAGCAGGAGGCAGGCTGATCTCCTCTGCCGGGCTGGTCAACTACTACGAGAGCGAGGATAAACGGGCGATCCATATCAATCCTGTTGCCGTTATTGTGGTAGCGGTTGCGATTTCGGTATTCATCCTTGTATTGAACCTCTTTACCTGAAATCAGGTATTCCCCTTTCCCTCCGTTTTTCCGATTTCCGGGCGGCAACACCTTTGTACATATTCGAAGGAGATGGCCGTACCGGTCTTTTCCAGGCATAAAGGGGGGGTGAACCATGATCCCGCCCTTTGCAGCCTGGGATGCCGGGGGGATGCTCCCGATCTCCCGCGGGGTGATTCTGCAACACGATCTGCTCCAGTAGATCTCCTTGCACGTTCTGCTCCAGCACAGCTCCTTGCAGGCCAAAAAGTCAGCTATCTCATTGTATGGCTTCAATCGGGACCTGTGTCTGGACAGCTCCTCGTCTGCAAGGGAAAGGGGGGATCCTCGAGATCTCAGTATCGGGAGGATTCCCGCAGGGCCCTCAACAGTCAGGAGTCCAGGATCGTCATTCTGATGGTTCATTCGGGAGCCGTTCCGGTGCAGATCCTGACACTCATGAGGTAAGCAGCCTCCTCATGATGTCTTCTTCGGGGGAGAAGTACAGGTTGTCATGGCCGTTCCAGGTGGGACAGTTCCGGAAGACCACTGCCGGGACCGCATTATTGCTCTCTCCCATGATGAAGTTGGCAAACCCGGCGATCTCGTCAACCACCGCCTCTTCGGTGATCTTCAGGACATGCCCGAAGAGATCGGTATCCCCCCGGAAATCGCGGATCGCTGTCATGCCGCTCCACCCGATGGCATGGCCGGTCTGTCCCCTTCGAAACGATCGGCCGCAGGTATCGGTCACGATCACTCCTGTCTCGACTCCTGCAACAGCACGGAACCCTTCCTTCAGATCGAATGCGGCACCCATGGGATCAGGGGGGAGCAGGATGATGTGCTCCTTCTCGATGTTGCTCTGATCGACCCCCGCCCTCACCCCTACATGGCCGCAGGGAAGCTCAGAGAGGACAAAGGGATACTCCAGGAGGACCTCCTTTGAGGCGTCAAGCACCCCCTGGATGAAGCGGGGGTCTTCCCCGGTTCTCCCGGCTATCCGGCACGCCCGTTCGCTGGGAATGATCTCCCCGAGTGACCGCGTGTATCCCTTTGCCTTGGAATAGACCGATGAAGCGATGCAGATGATATCGCCATCCTGCAGATCTACCCGTTCGCTGATCAGGGTGCAGAGATCATCCCCTTCCTGTATCAGCGGGAGCCCGCGGACTCCCATGACCTGGATCGACTCGTCTTTCATATCTTTTCTAGCGTAGGGAAAACAGGATGATAAAATACAGCTGCCGTAGCCAGGGGGATCCCGGGAGCACGATATTTATATACCAGAAAGGATGCAATCAGCCATTGCTGATGTATCTCATCATCCGGTGTCCCGGCTGCCATACGTTCTCTTACGTAGACCGGTACCAGCAGTGGAAACTCTGCCCCCGGTGCGGGGAGGCGATCAGTGTCAGGCAGGGGCCGGCTTACCTTGAAGTAGAGGATTATTCGGTGGCAGAGCAGATCATCAGGCAGCTCGAACGCTACCTCGACAGCACCCAGAAAAAGGACCTGTCATCCGACGAGATTGCCGCACTCCGCCAGCAATACGCGGACTGGATCCGGAGCAGGATCTGACCCCCGGCTGTCCTGCTTCCCTCCGGTGTCCTGTACCTCCCCCTGGTGAGAAGGGTATCGTGCTGTTCTCCCGGGGATAGAGAAAGGGCTCTTCGCTCTTCTGTTCTTCGCTCTGC
This sequence comes from Methanoregula sp., assembly GCA_022710385.1. Classification (GTDB taxonomy): domain Archaea; phylum Halobacteriota; class Methanomicrobia; order Methanomicrobiales; family Methanospirillaceae; genus UBA9949. Next base: position 9,410 of record JAKLGZ010000020.1, on the reverse strand, counting down.
TCGGGGATTCATCCGATCTGATACCTCAGCAGGGCAGCGATGCCCCCGAGCCCCTCCAGCTGTCTGCCCGGCTCAAATGCGCTGGAAAAGACAACGATGCCGGCGTTCATCTGCTCCGCCCTGTCCATCAGGTGGATGGTCTCCTCATCACGCAGGAGGGTGTCCACGATCAGCAGGCGTTCGCAGGCGCCAAAATCGATCGCTCTCTTCACCTCTGCCCTCCCATAGGCGGCCGGGAGGCCTTTCGCTATCCGGGAAAGGAGCTCGGCAAACAGCCTGACCTCGTTTCCGAGCTGGATGTCCTCGTGTATCCGCTCAAGGATGCCAAGCCCGATCACCTCCTGGACCGCCCCGATCCCGATCCTCCGGGTCTCGACCACGAGGGATCGTGCGGTGAGTTCCGGATTGGCGGAACGGAGGAACCTGACGAGATCGTCCTTGACAAATCCAGGTCCGGCAATCACCAGCGGCCCCGTGATCCCTTCAAGGTGGGCGACCACCCGCTCAAAAAAAGGCGACCGGAGCCCGGTTCCCGATTCCTTTCCGCTTCCCGAGGTGATGGTAAGGACCGCCTCCGGGCCGAACTGCCGCATGCGGAAGAGCTCGGCCTCGCCCTCCTCGATGGTCAGGATGTGGACCGCTTCATAGACCGATGCCTTCACGGCCCGGTCGATCCGTTCCCGATCGACAGGACGCCACCGTTTGATGACCGAGATCTCGTATCCCGGTTCAATATTCAGGGTATGATAGGAACCGGCCTCGTCCCCGTGTTCGATGATCCCGGTGATGCGGAGCCGGTTGGCAAACCGGTGGAATTCGGTGCGTTCGACCCGTATTCCGAGCCGGACCGGCCGCTTCTCCGGCTTGTCCGGGCGCAGCTTGTCCGAAGCCGACTCCACCGAACGGAGCGTCGTGGCAAAGACAAGATCACCCGGACCGATCAGGTGTTCCAGGTGCCAGAGATCGTCCAGGCTCTCCGGGAACAGGCGTATCTCGCCGAATCCGCGCTGCAGTTCTCCCTCTTCAGCTTTCATGGTTCCACGATGTCAGACCCGCCTGGTGGGACAAATGCCGCGATCCGGTCAGTGTTCAGGAATGCCTTCTGTGTCCTTGCCTCTTCCTCGCCAATCCTCGCACGCAATGCCCGGAGCACTTTCTTGGCCGTATCGTTCGGTTCGAACGTGCCGGGTTTCAGTACCACGAAGAGAGAGGTCCGGTGGGCCACCGCGGAGGGGGGGCCTCCGATCACCGCCAGTTCAGGCTCACGCTGAAGTCCGATGGCGGCTGCAAGCGGCACATCCCTGAAATATTCCCGTTCACCCCTGACGATAAAAGAACCCCTGCTCACGTATTCTCCGGATTCGGGTGTCTTGCTCACCTGGCCGGGATCTGCCGCGTAGACATCAGCGGTGGCATGGCCGCTCCTCCATGCCCCCGAGTACGATGCGGCAAACTGTGCCACCTCATCCATCCTGCCAGTCCTCCCTTTCACGATCACGACACTTGCACCGTGCACATCGGCATGGACAAAGCGGTCGCCCCCTTCCATGTACCGCTTGACAAGCTCTTCGTTCTGCGAGGCATCTTTCCCGCCGATCACCAGGACGCCGTCACTGGTGGAAAACCACCGGAACCGGTGATACCATCGCTTCTTCATGACCGGGGATCCTGCACGGTGCTGCCTGGGGGGAGCGACCGGGCGATCCATCGCGGCTTTTGCACCGGCTATCTTCTTCCGCAGTTTTTTCAGGGTATCGTAGTACCTCCCGATATTTGCCTCGAGGCTCTCATGGACGTACAGGGTCACCCGCTCCCCGATATCCACCTCTACCGAGGCATCAGCGGGATTCACGGACCTGATCCTTCCTGCAGGACCGTCTCTGCCCTTTTTGAGTACCTGCTCGATCTCCTGCCATGACATTCTCCTGCTGGCCTCATCGAGCACCCGTATGATCTCCCTGAGATCCTGGTACGACTCGTACATCATGGCCGCGATCTTCTCAGTCCGGGCAGCTTTCTGCTCATATCCGGCAAGGATTTCAGACTGCCGCTTCCGTATCCGCTCCTCCTTGGAGAGACCCTTCGCGGCTGGTGCCGCTTCAGCAGGGGAGGACGGAATCCCGGGAAAGAACCGGTCGAGGGCCTGGTTGAAACTGCCGGTACCGGCCGTCCCACTCCCCGCATCCTCAGGGAAGGGCAGGCACTCCTTTGCGGTGAGCACCGGTTCGATCCCCTCTTCTGCACGATGTATCAGTGCCTGGAGTTCCTGATACAGCCGGTCTGCATCTGCCTGGGTGGCAGGAATGGTCTTCTCCACGCCTGCCTTCCTGCAGAGGTATTCGGCATATCTCCCTCCGAGCAATGCCCCGACGGCAAGTGCCCGCACGATGTCCCTGTCGTCATTCTTCAGGAAGCTGCCGAATCCTTCCCTGGAAAAGGTTGCCGGATCGGCGGGCGGGAGGCGGTATACCTCACCCGCAATGATATCTCTCTCCCGGAACCGGTGAGGCCTGAGCGGCTGGATGATCGTCCAGGCATCGTTGCAGAGCACCAGATTCCCCTGATCGAACAGTTCGATCACCAGGTGGAACGTAGTATTCTGTTTTCCGATATCGAAACAGATGATCCGCTGGAGACCCGGCTGCGATACCCCGATCACCCTGCCACCCTCAAGGTATTTTCGGAGGAGCATCGCAAAGGGGGGCGGCAGCTTCGGGGGTGCAGGGATAGCACCCACAAAGTGAGCACGCTTCCCGATCTCGACCAGGAGCAGGTGCCGGGCATGCTCCTGCCCGTTGAGCCGGATCACGATATGGGAGGAGGAGAACTGGTAAATCTTGCTGACCCAGAGGGGGACGAATTTCTGCCATTCGGCCACGACCGCGTGAACATCTACCCCGCTCATCCCTTCCTTTGTGGCCATTCGATACCAAATTACATATTGCTTAAAGACTAAAAAATAGGACTACTGGTATCACGATGAGTGCAGATGAGGTAAAGGAGAAGGAGGAACTGCCAAAGAAACTCTCGCCCGAAGAGAAGCGGCAGGAAAACAGCAGGAAAATCAAACGTACCCTTATTGCAACGGCTTTGGGGATCATCACCGGGGTGATCTCGTACCTTGCCATCGACTCATCCCAGATCCTTGGGTTCCAGAGCTATACCATCCTTGCCCTCCTCATCATGTTCGCAGGCATCGTGGTGCAGAAACATATCTTCATGCTGATGCACCTCTTTTCAAAGCCCCTCGGGTTCAAGGACTGGTTCTATCAGGGTTTCATGACCTTTGCCTTCTGGTTCATCACCTGGACCATCCTCCTGACGAGCGGAATTATAGCGTGAACCACCCATGCGTATCGCAGTAGTCCACCGTGACCGGTGCCATTCCAGGAAATGCGGCACCGAGTGTATCCTGTATTGTCCGCGGGTGAGGACCGGAGACGAGACGGTCATCATCGGCGAGGACAAGAAGGCGGTCATCTCGGAAGAGCTCTGTGTCGGGTGCGGCATCTGCGTAAAGAAATGCCCGTTCGAAGCGATCGACATCGTCAGCCTCCCCGAGGAGCTGGAGCATGCCACCCACCGGTACGGGAAGAACGGGTTCGCCCTGTACGGCCTTCCCATCCCGGTCGAGGGAAAGGTGACCGGCATCCTCGGCGCAAATGGTATCGGGAAGAGTACCGCGGTCAAGATCCTTTCGGGCCAGCTCAAGCCGAACCTTGGCGAGTTCGAACGGGAAGCCGGGTGGGAAGAGATTCTCAGGAAATATACCGGTACCGAGCTCTTCGACTACCTGAGAACGGTCTCAGAGAAACGGCTGAAAGTGGCGATCAAGCCCCAGTATATCGATTATATCCCGCGGGTGTTTTCGGGAACCCCTGCAGAGCTCCTCAAAACTACCAACGAGAGGGGAAAACTCGATGAATACATCGGAGCCCTGATGCTCACTCCCCTGCTTGATCATGACATCGCAACCCTTTCCGGGGGAGAGCTCCAGCGTGTGGCAATCGTGGCCTGCCTTGCCCGCGAGGCTGACTTCTACTTCCTCGATGAGATCACCCCGTTCCTGGACATCTACCAGCGGATGGCTGCCGCCCGGATCATCCGGGAACTTGCTGCCACCCGGCCGATCGTGATCGTCGAGCACGATCTTGCGATCCTCGACATGCTTGCAGATACCGTCCATGTCGCCTACGGAAAACCGGCCGTTTTCGGGGTTATCACCCAGCCGAAAGGGGTGCGTGTCGGGATCAATGAGTACCTGGAGGGCTACCTCCCTGAAGAGAATGTGCGGTTCAGGGAGTACCCGGTGGTGTTCGAGAAGCGTGCACACGAGAAGCATGCCGAACGTGCACTCCTTTTCGAGTTCCCGGCAATGAGCAAGAGCTACGACCGGTTCCGGCTTGAGATATCCCCCGGGGAGATACGCACGGGGGAAGTGCTCGGGGTGGTCGGTGCGAACGGGATTGGAAAGAGTACCTTTGCCCGGCTCCTGGCGGGAGTGGAAGAGCCTGATGAGGGCCCACTTTCCGGAGAGACCCGGATCTCCTATAAACCTCAGTATCTCAAAGCCACGTCATCAGACACCGTTGAATTTTCCCTCCGGCAGATCACGCGTTCATTTGACAGCTCAGCCTACCAGCACGATATCATCGAACCCCTCTCGCTCTCTCCGCTCCTCCAGTCCCCGATCGATACCCTCTCAGGGGGAGAGCTCCAGCGGGTCGCGATCGCTGCCTGCCTTTCAAGGGATGCCGATCTCTACGTGCTCGATGAGCCGAGCGCCCACCTCGATGTAGAGCAGCGGGTCCGGATCACCAGGATGTTCAAGCAGCATGTCGATGGGAAGGATGCTGCCATCCTTGTCATCGACCATGATATCTACCTGATCGACATGATCAGCGAGCGGATCCTCTTCTTCGATGGGGAACCAGGGGTGAGGGGTGAGGCCACTGGTCCTTTCGATATGCGGCAGGGAATGAACCGCTTCCTCTCCCGCCTTGGGGTTACCTTCAGGAGGGACAAGACCGGGAGGCCGAGGATCAACAAGCCTGGTTCATACCTCGACCGGGACCAGAAATCGAGCGGTGAATATTACTATTATACCGATAAAGAGACGGGGGAATAGGCGGCCAGGTAAAAAAAACGCGGGAATGCCGGTCAGAAACCTGCGACCTCGAGGAGGTAGAGGAAAGCGACGATCCCGATGCATCCCCCAATGACCACCAGCCATTCCGGCAGCCCTAAAAGTTCGTGAACGGTCTCCTTTTTTATCGTCCCGTAGGTGAGGAGCGTCCGGTGAAGAGAGGGATATACCCTCGCAAAGATCCCGACCCCAATGAGCAGGCCGACGAATCCACCAAACAGGGCATCGAGGGCACCCTGCCCCACCGCTCCTGCAACGGTCCCCGGGCAGTACCCGAGGAGCCCGAAACCCAGACCGAAGATCAGTCCGCCCACCACATTCGATCCGATGGCACCCGCCTTTACATGCCTTCGTGCATACCCGGCATGGTTGAGGAGGAAAAATCCCACGAGCCCCACCGCAACGGCTGATGCCATGATCTTGAAAACGGTAAAGTCGGTGAGCAGGAGCTGGCCCATGATCACGTCATAGCTGGTGGCCCCTCCCTTCTGCAGGAGGAATCCGAACACGATGCCAAAGCAGAGACCGAGAACCACCTGGGCTTTTTTATTTTTATGCAACTGGCTGAAATTCATTCCCGACCAGCTCCTCACAGGGGAACTCCAAAGAGGATCATCGCCATGGCGATCCCGCCCACAAAGAAGCAGGCGGCGGAGAGGATGCTGCCAACCGAGAGCTGCAGGCTTCCGCTGATACCATGACCGCTTGTGCAGCCGCCTGCCCACCGGGCCCCTACCCCGAGCAGAATCCCTCCTGTAACGGCGGCAAGGATCCTGAGTGCTGCGGAACTTCCAAACTGATCAGCCCAGAGCGGAGGAACAAGGAAGAGGCCAAATGTCCCCGAGATGAAGGAAGACAGGAATGCCCCGATGATGATGCCAGGGAGAATCATGAGCTGCCAGTCAACTGCAGGAGGAAATTTCTGATAATATTCCTTCTCCTGGATCTGTTTGCCACAACAGATCTGCTCTGCAAGGCCGCGGATCTTGACAAAACCCGTGGAACAACCGATCGGCCTGTCCGACAATACCAAAGCAAGGCACACTAGGAGCCCGATACACACCCCGACTAGATAGGGTGACCAGAGTGGGAGAGCAAGGAATCCGTTCATACTGTCCTCAAAGGATACGCGTGGTTTTAAGGATACCCGTGGTTTTTCCCGGAATACCCCCTCATTTTGGTATTCCTGGTGGATACAAAAGAAGAAACATCACCATTTTTCTTAATAGTAACTGTCAGGGCGGGTATCGGCAACCTGTTTTCGTCCATCCAGGAATGGACAACTGCCATGACCTTAGGACTATGTGCTCAAATGAGATGGTCATCCGATCTGCACGCTGGCCAGGGACCAGGGAGCAGGTGGCGAGATGACGGATTCCGGATGGGGAAGTAGTGCCGGGAGTGAAATGAACGATCGTTCCCGTACCAGAAGAGTGCCCTTCAGAGATGAAGAAGGACTGATGAGTCTGATTATCATGCGGGGAATCTGCCAATGTCCCCACATAGACTTCAGCTCGTCCCGCGGTGATGATGCCGGAACTGATACCTCGATGCAATTGGGAAGCGAAGATTTCGAGAAAAAGGGATGTTGAATCCTCTCAGTGAAAAAGGAGACTATTGGCCACCTTCCGGTGGAGAACCTTCATTCGTTGTCCGGGTGCTGATCAGGTATGCGATCACTCCCACGACCACGATGATGAGCAGGCTTGCCAGGGCGATAATGCCCAGGGGGAGTCCCGTGGATCCGGTAGATACGGGAGGAACCGGTGGTTCCGTGGTGGGCAGGGGTTGTGCACCCTCATCGAGACAGAGTACATAGGTGCCCCCTCTTGTTATAGCCGCCTTCATCGTCCGTGAACCGGGATCCATACTGGTAGCAATCTCCTCCCATGATGCGTCGGTTGTATTATACCGTGCCAGTGAAGCTCCCTCCTTGTCCAGACCTGCCCATGTGGTCTCGTTAAAGGAGAGCACAAGGGTGACTCCGGAAGTAAACCTCACCCCGGCAGGTGCGATCTCGTATTGATAGGGGGCAGCACTGCAGGGAGATTTCGGGGGGATTGTACCGGGAGGCAGAGCGGAGAGAGAGATGGTTGAGAGCGGGGCTCCGGTGGAATCGACAGGTGCCACCCCCTTCCCGATCGCCAGTGACCCGATGGTGTCGGTAGCTGCAATGGTAACCTCTCTTGTGGTGGTATTGTCGGTGCCGAGGAGCAGGTTTCCTGCACTCATCCCGGTAACCGTCGGGGTGGGGGTCAGGGTTCCGGTCATGGTGGTGGTGGCAGTCTGACCGCTGGTGATGACGGTTCCACTACCGCCTCCGCCTCCACCGCCGCCCCCGCCTCCGCCCCCGCTGGGGCTGCCCTGGGCAAACACGGTGATATAATTGCTCTTTGTACGGACATTGGTCAGCGTTCCGCTGATGACCGTGAGGGATACCGTGTACGTACCGGCAGTTGTGTAGGTATGGCTCGGGTTCTGTTCGGCAGAGGTCTTCCCGTCACCGAAATTCCATAACCATTGATCGTGGGATCCAGTGCTCTGATCAGCGAACTGCGCCGTATGCGGGGCATACCCGTCCGGCCGATTCACCGAAAAATCAGCCAGGAGGGCAACTTCTCCGGCGTTCAATTCAAGGTTGGTCACCGCACCCGGGTTGAAGGGGTAGCTCTCCTGCCATCCCTCTCCGCTCCCGTACTCACGACAGAGTGCCGGCGATCCCTCAATCGCGAACGTGATCCTGGAAGTGGATGCCTGGAAATCTCCCTGGACGATCAGCTTCTGGTCCAGTGCACCTTCTCCCCCGAAGGTTCCTGCAGGGGATACGCTGATCATCCCATTCGCCGCACCGTCAACCGCCGTGGTGATGGTATATCCTTCGGGTGCCGGGCTTCCCATGATCGTTGCCGTCCCGTAGAACATATGGGGGAACTGAGGCTGGGTGTTGCTCTCTCCGCCACAGATACCACAAAAAGCGAGAGCCAGAAAGAGGATGACCATCATGCATTGCCCCGTTCTGCCAATCCCCCTGGTTTGTTCATGCCTTCCTATCGGAATATGAGCGTCATTCCGATGTTGTCCCTGGTTACTTCTCTCCTGCACCATGCTTCTTTCAACCTCTGCTGGCCGGATTGCAAACCCGGCAGGTCAGGGGATCTCTTTCCCGGGGGATGCCAATCCTTCCACGCACGTAATGTTTATATATAACGGAATGATGGCGTTCATACATAAGTTTTTTGGAAGAATCTCCCTTTTTTCCGAAGAAAATTAAAAAAAGAACCCGTTCAATCCATTGTCTGATCACCAATCAGGAACCTTCACCAATCAGGAACTATAAGTCTCCCCTGCCTCATGGTACCACTGCAGAGGGTGCCACCATCAACCGTGTCAGGCCTTTCGAAGGAGCGTGATGAGTGGTGATAAGAGAACTATACTCATAAAAAAAGGAATGGGATCAGTTGGTATACGTTGATTTTCCAAGCTTTGGCTCGAACTCCGCATCTCCCTCAACCCGAATGGCATGCGAGAACTTTGCAAGGGGGATCTCCATTGGACAGAGTTCCTCGCACTGCCCGCAGTTTACGCAGGCGTCAGAGATGTGGGCAAACCTGCGCAGGTGGAACATCGGATTTGGCGGGACTTCACCGGGTTTTACCATGTACTGCTTCCCCTTCATCTTCTCCTCAACCGGGAAACAGACCGGGCAATTCTCAATGCAGGAGTAGCACTTGATGCACCGCGCCGTCTCTTTCTTGATGGCACCCCAGGGGTCGGCTGAGAGGGCAGCAAAGTCCTTCTTCCGCCATTTCTCTCCGAGTTTGAGCATTGCCCCTTCTACTTTTCCGCGGATCTCGAGCCCCTTCGGGATTGGTGCCTCGGTCTTGAGAGCCCCGGCCTTTACCGCACGGGAAAGCAGGTCGGCACCCTTGTCACTGCAGACCTCGACGAAGGTGGCCTTGCCGGCTTTCTCACCGATGACCCCCCAGTTCCCGCAGGCGAGGTCGGCCTGCCGCGGGACCTTGTACAGGCAACGGCGACAGTTGCTCCTCCGGCCATAGCCTTCCTCTTCGAGCTCATCGATGGAGATCCCCTTGTGGCCTCCCTCGTACTCGATGATGAACTGCCCTTTGTCGATCTCTTCCTTGTGGACAGTGTCCGGGTCGACCCCGTACTTCTCGGTGATCATCTTCCGGGCAAGGACAGGGCTGACCGTCCCTCCGCAGTTCACTCCGATGAGAAGCAGCTGGTCAAGGTTCACCTTCTT
>JAKLGZ010000002.1 GCA_022710385.1 Methanoregula sp. | reverse complement strand
TCAGGAATGAACAGGGGCCGGGACATGGGAAACGGATTTGAAATGAGCAGGATTCCGGGGCGACTCAAGAGACTTTTTCCCTCCCTCTTCGAGTCTCAAGGATACGGCATGCCAGGAGTGCTGCATTCTCTCCGCTATCTATCCCGACGCAGGCAACTGGCACCCCTTTCGGCATCTGGACGATTGAGAGGAGGGCATCCAGACCCATCAGTTTCCCGCTGACGGGAACACCGATCACCGGTCTTTCAGTCTTCGATGAGACAACCCCGGGGAGTGCTGCAGAGAGGCCTGCGATTGCGATAAATACTCTGCAATCGCTCTTTTTCACATATTCATCGAGCACATCAGGATCCCGGTGAGCAGAGATGACCCGGACTTCATAGCTGATACCGTGCTCTTCCAGGACTGCCGCGGCCTTTTCCACAATGGCCGCATCTGAGGCCGATCCGCTGAGAATGGCTACTTCGACCATTGATTCGCCATCCACACTTATATCCCGTCATTATAAAAATACTATGGACTGATAAAATGGAAAAAGAACCTCTCCTGATGCTTCCCGGCCCGGTCCCCGTGCCTGAACGGGTCCGGATGGCAATGGTGCGGCAGGCCATCAACCACCGCGGGGCAGAGTTCGGGGCAGTGTATGCAGACTGTGTCCGTGTCCTGAAAGAGACCTTTGGTACGAAGAACGAACTCTTTGTGATCAGCGGCTCCGGCACCGCTGCCATGGAGGCGGCGGTAGCCAATTTCGGGAGCGGGCTGACCATCGCCTGCCTTGAGAACGGCAAATTCGGCGAACGAATGTTCAAGATCGCCCAGCGGTACGGCACGGCCAAAGTGGTACGTTCGGAATGGGGCACCCCGCTTGACCTGGTAGCGCTCGAGCACGAGCTTGCCGAAGGGGCAGGCATGGTGACGCTGGTGCACAATGAGACCTCGGCGGGTATCAAAAATCCGGCCGAGAAGATCGGCAGGCTCGCGAGGAAATATGACGCCCTCTTCGTGATGGACGGGATCACCTCTATCGGGGGGGATGAGGTGCATGCCGATGCATGGGGGGCGGATATCGCCGTTGTCGGCTCCCAGAAATGCCTTGCAGCCCCTGCAGGCCTCTCGGCCATATCGGTGAGCGAGCGGGCATGGGAACGGCTCTCAGAGAGAAGGCCGTATTACCTGGACCTTGCCGCGTACCGGAAGAGCGCCTCAGCAAAGGTGATGGAGACCCCGTACACCCCGGCCGTCCCCCTCTTTCTTGCGCTCCGCGAAGCATGCCTGATCATCGAAGAGGAAGGCCTTGCCGCGAGGATTACACGCCACAGGAAGATGTCGCAGGCGGTCAGGAGTGCAGTTTCCGCATGGGGACTCGCCCTCTTCCCGAAACTCGATGGGGATCATGCCTACTCGAACACGGTGACCGCAACCCGCCTCCCGGAGGGGGTCGAGGACAGCGCGTTCAGAGGAGCAATCAAGAAGATGGGGATCGAGATAGCAGGCGGCCAGGACCATCTCAAGGGGAAGATCTTCAGGATAGGAACGATGGGGGCAACCGGTGCACCGGAGATCCTTGCCACGCTCTCGGCGGTCGAGCATGCGCTTGCCAGGCAGGGAGTCCGGCTGGCCGGAAACGGGGTCAGGGCTGCCGCTGAGGTACTGGGATGAAGATCGGGATTGCCGATACAACCTTTGCTAGGGTGAACATGGGCGGGATAGCCGCTGATGAACTGAAAAGAAATGCCAGTGTCACTATTGAACGGGTGACCGTTCCCGGGATCAAGGATCTCCCTGTTGCGTGCAAAAAGCTGATCGAGGAGCGCCACTGCGGCCTTGTCATGGCCCTTGGAATGCCGGGAGGAAAAGAGAAGGACCGGATGTGTGCCCACGAGGCATCAACCGGCCTGATCACCTGCCAGCTCATGACCAACACCCACATCATCGAGGTCTTCGTGCATGAAGATGAAGCCAGGGACGATCGGGAACTCGCATGGCTTGCCGAGCAGCGTACCCGCGAGCATGCTAAAAATGCCCTTAAAATCGCCTACTACCCCCAGGAACTGACGAAAGAAGCAGGGACAGGGCAGCGGCAGGGATTTCCCGATGCCGGCCCTGCACGGAGATGAGCTGCCCAGGTGGGTGAGGTGGCATTCGTTTATGAATTATCAGTGGGAGATATAGAGAGAGGAAAAATATGAACGTGAAACTCGGTTTCGTTATCTCGGAATTCAACCGGGATATCACCTACATGATGGAAGTAGAGGGGAGGGAGCATGCCTCGTTCCTTGGCGCTGAAGTGATCGATTGCATGTACGTCCCCGGGACCTATGATATGCCCCTAGCCGTGAAAAGGATGCTGAAGAAGGGAGTGGTCGATGCGGTCGTCACTATCGGCTGCGTTATCGAGGGTGCAACCCAGCATGACGAGATCGTCGTCCAGCACGCAGCTCGGAAGATCATCGATCTCTCCCTTGAATTCGATAAGCCGGTCACTCTCGGCATCTCCGGGCCGGGTATGACACGCTTGGAGGCAAACGAGCGTATCGATTATGCGAAACGCGCCGTTGAATCCGCGGTAAAAATGTGCCAGAGATTGGCATGAGAGAGCTATCAGGTATTATTTCCGGGATCGCTCCCTCTGCAACCCTCGAAATTTCTGATAAAGCACGGCAGATGCAGCGGCAGGGGATCGATGTCATCAGCCTCTCGATAGGTGAGCCGGACTTCGATACCCCGGCCCATATCAAAGAGGCCTGTATCCAGGCACTCACCTGCGGGGAGACACATTATGCTCCAAGCAATGGAATTCCGGAGCTGCTCTCAGCCATCTCACGAAAGACGGAGCAGGAAAACAAGATAACCTGCACCCCCGGGCAGGTAATCGTCACCTGCGGCGCCAAAAATGCCATCTATGATGCCATGGTCGCGGTGCTGAACCCTGGAGATGAGGTGATAATCCTTGATCCATCGTGGGTCTCGTACGAACCATGCGTACGGATGGCCGGGGGAAAACCCGTCCATCACCTGCTCAATTCAAAGACGTTCCAGGTCGATGAGTCTGTTCTCGATAAGATCACCGGAAAGACGAGGATGATCGTGATCAACTCTCCCTCAAATCCATCAGGGGCGATTCTGAACCGTTCCTCGCTTGGTCTTATCGCTGACATGTGCGAGGATTATGACCTCTTCTCACTATCAGATGAGATTTACGAAAAGCTGATCTACGGCAGGGAACATATCTCCCTTGGCTCGATCCGGGATATGGCAGAGCGGACCATCACTGTGAACGGATTCTCCAAGGCATATGCCATGACCGGATGGAGGCTTGGCTGGGCTGTTGCCCCGCAGGCGATCATCAACCAGATGTCCAAGGTGCAGCAGCACTCAATAAGCCATCCGACCACATTTGCCATGTTTGGCGGGGTTGCCGCCCTCACCTGCGACCAGTCCTGTGTTGAGACGATGCGAAAGGAGTTTCACCGAAGGAGAGATTACCTTGTCCAGGAGCTGCTCCTGATGGGCTACACTGTCGCTCCTGCCGAAGGGGCATTCTATGCCTATGTGAATACCGGTGGAGATGATATCGGAACTGCACGGAAGTGGCTTGAGAAGGGGCTCGTGGCAGTTACCCCCGGGTCTGCATTCAATACACCAGGATGGCAAAGAATTTCCTATGCGACCTCCGTGGAACACCTCCAGGAAGCGGTGCGCCGCATTAAAAGCCTCACCTGATCTCTCATCCTTTTTTCATTGTCATCGCTCGTTCACGTAGCAGCATCCTGACCGTCACTGTCCCTTTTTCATGGTATGCAACTTTAGGAAAGGATAACAACCGGCAGTACCAACACGATCAGGGACGGCATCACCGCCCTTTTTATTGCATCCACACTTCTCGAGATCATCCCAGTGTCACTGCGAAGGAGAGATAAGGGATGGAATGCCACCTTGATCCGGGTATACCCTGATCAGGCACAATGCCCGTTCTCAGGGGAAACGGCGGCCAGGGGGAATGAGCATGATCACCATCTACAAGACCGGTCCGAAAAATGGTCTTGAGACCATCACCACCTTCGAGAGCGGTGCCTGGGTACACGTGGTCAGTCCCAGCCAGGCCGAGATCGAGGACCTGGTCTTGCGCTTCAGCATCCCCCCCGATTTTTTTACCGATCCGCTCGATGTTGATGAGAGAGCCCGAATCGAACGGGAGGAAGGAAATACCCTGATCGTGCTCCGGACACCCCGACGTGAGGCTACAGAGGCCGATATCCCCTTCACCACGCTTCCGATCGGTATCATCCTCACGCAGGGGCTTGTTATCACGGTCACCCTGACCGAGGTTGACGTGGTCCAGGAGTTCCTGAACGGGAAGGTCCGTAACTTCTCGACCATGAACCGGACTCGGTTTGTGATCCTGCTCTTCCTCCGCACCTCCTTGATGTTCCTCCGGTACCTTAAGGATATCAACCGGACCACCGCAGCGATTGAGAACGACCTTCACAAAGCCCTCCGAAATGAACAGCTGATCCGGCTGCTCAACATGGAAAAGAGCCTGGTGTTCTTCATCACCTCCCTCCGGTCGAATGCCCTGATGCTCGAGAAGTTCAACACCTCGGGCTGCATGAAGATGGATGATGACGACCGGGACATCTTCGAGGAGGTGGTGATTGAGAACAAGCAGGCGATCGAGATGGCAAACATCTATACCAGCATCCTGACCGGGACAATGGATGCTTTCGCCTCCATCATCTCGAACAACCTGAACGTGATCATCAAGCTCCTCACCACTGTCACTATCATCCTGATGATCCCGACCCTCGTGGCGAGCATCTACGGGATGAACGTCGAATTGCCGTTCCAGCATAACCCTTATGCCTTCCTTATCGCGATCGCGTTCTCGATTATCGCATCCGTGATCGGCATAGTATTTTTCTGGAGAAAGGAGTTCTTTTAAGGCTCTTCGCTCTTCTCTTGGTTTAAAAATGATGGAACGGATGAAGAGTGGGGGTGTCCGGCCCACACCCCACCATACGATAAACGCGCCTTTCCTGTGCGCCCAATGGCAGCACATTGACCCACTTTAGTGGCCACCGCGACTCGGCCTTCCCTAATAAAGGAGCGAGGAGGATCTTTTAAAAGGTTTTTGAGTGACAAACCTGTTTTCCCCCTCAATTCCCAGAATAATCAGGTGTCCGCTGGGGAATGTTGATAGACTTTCACATCAAAAATTACTCCGATTCATATGAAAGGGATGCTACCATACCTCCTCTTTCGCCCTGACACATTTTTCAGTGAGCGGATGAAGGAGCCCGAGGACCTGAAAATTCCCGGAATAATCGTGGTGATTGGGGCAATCATCTCCGCAGTGACAGCTTACCTGATGTCCGGGGTCTATTCAGGTCTGTTCTCTGCTGCTGCAGGAGAGGGAATGGCCTCGATGATGGGGGCTTTCAGTGCACTCTCTGCATTTTTTGCCTTCCTGATCCTCTGGTGGATCATCTTTGCGGGGATATTTTATCTCCTCTCCATGGCTTTTGCAGGGAACGGCACGTTCAGGAGAACCCTTGAATTCACTGGGGATGGTCTTGTCCCGGTCATCATTGGGTTGATCATCTCCGCCATTGTCTCCCTCTATTATATTCCCCTGGTGGAAGTGCCGGTCATCTCGAACATCCAGGATCCCGCTGCTGTGCAGCGTTTTATGAGTGATATCCTGACGGATCCGGCATTCCGCGAGTTTACCCGGATCTCGGCGGTGATATCGGTCATCTTCCTTGCATGGAGTGCAAACCTCTGGATTTTCGGCATCAGGCATGCCAGGAACCTGACCGTTCGGAATGCCGCAATCGTGGTTCTTATCCCGGTAGCCATTTTTGCGATCTATACGCTCTATACTGCATTTGTCGGAATGCCGTTCCTGGGAGGTCCATAATGAAAACAGGAATTCTCCTGGTCCTGTTCGGATTGATCGCCTTCTCCCCCTTCATCTCCCTTGCAGGCGCCCAGCAGGCCGGGGAGGGTGCAGCCCAGGTCACGGTCTCGAGCGTTGACCTCAACCCTGGTGTCTTCTTTGAGGGTGATACAGGGATCGTCATGGTAGAGATCATCAATAACGGGCTGGAAAGCGTCGCAATACGGAGGGCAACGATGTATGATGCAGACATCTCCATCCTGTCCAGTTCCTATGACACCACGACCACAGTCGGTGCCGGGAACCGGATGCAGTTCACCTTCACCATAAAGGCGGACGTCCCTCCCGGGATTTATTACCCCAGTTTCTCCCTCGACTTCCGGGATGCCGGGTACCTCCGTTATCCCGTCCAGATCCGCGTGGAGAATGACCCGATCGAGATCTCTGTCCTGCATAAACCTGATACCTACAGTGCCGGGAGGAAGGAGCAGATCGACATCATGGTGGGAAACCCGAGGGATAATGCCGTCGGGAGTGTGATCGTCCACTTCCGGGGGACGTCCCTCGACCCGGCCCCCTCAAGTTACTTTATCGGGACCCTGGACCCTGATAAGGCCCAGAAGATCTCCTTCAATATCACCCCGGCAGAGCCCACCAGCCTGGAGATCGCTGCCGATTACAAGAACGGGATCAATCCCCATTCTTCGATGGTCACGCTCCCGATCGTCTTTGGGGAGTCCAAGAGACAGGCCGATCCGATCCTCTCGAATATTCTCGTCGAATATGAGAACGGGAAGTACACCCTTACCGGGGATGTCACCAACGCCGGTCTCGAAGTGGCAAATTCGGTGGTGCTCTCTGCTGGGGAAGGGGCAGAGCCAGTGAACCCTTACCGTGAGTATGTCGTAGGCTCCCTCCAGCCGGATGATTTCTCCAGCTTCGAGCTCACCTTCCTTGCCGAGAATACCAGTAAAGTCCATATGAACGTAGCGTATCGTGACGTCGACGGCAATCCCTATCAGCGGACCACTCCTGTAGTCATCCCGCCAAAGAACAATGCCAGGGAGGACTCACCTGGTATTGCCCCTGCCATGATCGCTGTCATCCTTGTATCGGCTGCTGTAATCGGGGGGGCTATCTGGTACTCATGGAAGAAACGATAGACCCGGAGTGTGACGGTGACACCATCATCCGGTTCCGCGAGGTGACGAAGGTTTACCCTCTTCCCGGCGGGGATGTGGTGGCACTCGACAAGGTGAGCCTTGACATCGGCAAAGGGGATTTTATTGCCATCATGGGACCCTCGGGCTCGGGCAAATCTACCCTGCTCAACCTGATGGGCTGCCTTGATACCCCGACGGCAGGGACCCTCTGCATCAGGGGAAAAAACATCCGCGGCATGAGCGATGAGGATCTGACGATCCTCAGGCGTGACTATCTCGGTTTCATCTTCCAGCAGTTCAACCTCCTGCCGCTACTGACCGCTCTTGAGAATGTGCAGTACCCGTTGATCCTCAAAACAGGTAGCCGGGAATGCAGGGAACGCTGCAGGGTAGTGCTCAATGCGATGGATCTTGATGAGTCGCTCTTCTCGCACAAACCAAGTGAGATGTCCGGGGGGCAGCAGCAGCGGGTCGCCATAGCGCGCGCACTGGTCAACGACCCGGAGATCCTCCTTGCCGATGAACCGACCGGAAACCTCGATACAAAGACCGGCGCAGCAATCATGCATCTCCTCGATGATCTCAACAGGGACCGGGGAAAGACGATCATCATGGTCACCCATGATCCCTCGATAGCAGAATACGCCCACCGGGTGATACGGATCGTTGACGGGAAGATATCATGATACTCCGGAGCTGCAGGAGAATCCGGAGGAGGTGACGGGTATCCATGCATTCCCTGATGTTCTTTGAGCTTGCACAACGGAATGTCCGGCTCCACTGGCTCCGTTCGCTTCTCGCCATCCTCGGTATCATCATCGGTGTCGTGACCATCGTATCGATGGGGATCCTCGGGAACAGCCTGGTCCTTGCCATCTCGGACAGCCTCTCCACAGTCGGTGATTCAATCATCGTGACTCCCCATGTTGGCGGCATGGGGTTTGGAGGATCGCAGTCCTCAAACCTCCTCTCTGACCGCGATGTGGAACAGATCCGGCGTGCAGCTGCCCCCCATGTCACCATCCCCGTGTATTCGGGTAGTTCGCGGATGAAGATCGGCTCAGAGGACACGGTGGGGACGATATATGGCCTTAAACCCGATGATATCCCCGTCCTGCTCGAAGTTGACCAGGGATCCTATCTCCGGGGTGCTTCCGGCGCCATGGTAGGAGCCACGTTTGCCGAAGAGAATGAGATCAAGGTCGGATCCCGGATCAGCCTTGGGGAGATGGGTTCGGTGCGGGTCGTCGGAATCCTCAAGGAGCGGGGCATGGGCTTTGATATCAACCCTGATTTCGGGATCGTGGTCGAAGATCAGTGGTTCAAACAGGCGTTCGGGCAGGAGGAGTACAACCAGGTCATTGTCAAGGTAAACGATCTGAATAAGATTGAGGAGGTCAAGGACTCCATCGACCGAACGATGAACCGCAAGGAAACAGTGGTCGATGTGATCGATACGAGGGCAATCCTTGAAACGATCCTGACCACGTTCGGCCAGATATCCACGTTCACGACCGTCATCGGGGGGATATCCCTCATCGTTGCAGGGGTGAGCATCCTGAACATCATGCTGATGTCGGTCACCGAGCGGATCAAGGAGATTGGTGTCATCCGGAGCATCGGAACGCAGAGAAAGGAAGTGCTGCGCATGTTCCTGTACGAAGCCCTCATTCTCGGCCTGATCGGGAGTTCCATCGGAGGGGCTCTCTCAATCATAGGCGGTTATGCCGTGAGCATGGTGATGCTCCAGACCACCGAATACCTCTTTGTACCGTCCAGTCTCGTCTATATCGTGTACGGAGTGGGGTTCGGCCTCGGGACCAGCCTCATATCCGGATTATACCCCGCGTGGAAGGCATCGAACCTGAACCCGATTGAAGCGCTCCGGCATGAGTGATGGCCGCTTCATAGCCCCGTCCTGGAAAAGGAGAGAGATCTGATGCAATGGCAGATTGCCATTGCACCAGCCGGGATCCCCTTGGAGTTGTTTCAGTCTGCGTCGGACGGCAAAGACCTGGAATAATCTGGGATAGTCAGACGGGGATCTCATTCTTCTCTAAGATTTACCCTGTTCTTCCTGATCCTTTCCTCTGGAAACATTTTCATCGGCAATTCCTCGACTTGATGTTCAGGAAGGTTGAAGGAAAAGAGATGGTCGGGATTACCAGTTCAGGAGCAGGGTTTTTGTCCGGGTATAGGTATGGTATGCAGCGATCCCATTCTCCCTTCCAATCCCGCTCTCTTTCACTCCGCCGAAAGGAACCTCAGGCGGGATGGTGAGATGACGGTTCACCCATACCACCCCGGCCGCAACGGATGAGAACACCTCATGGACCACGGAAAGGTCGTTGGTCCATATGGAGGCTCCAAGACCGTACGGGGTTGAGTTGGCTTTTGCTATGGCAGTTTCAAGATCATTAACCGGCACAACCGGCAACACCGGCCCGAACACCTCCTGCTGGAGGAGGATACATTCCGGGGTCGTGTCGATTACCAGGGTCGGTGCATAGAAGAATCCTTTTCCATGGGTGCCCCCGGTCATGACGTTTCCTCCGGTGAGAATGGTGCCCTGCCCCTTCTTTTCGACGGTATTGACAAAAGACATCACATTATCCAGTTGAGGCTTTCCGGACAACGGACCCATATCACTCCCTGGATCCAGACCGTTCCCCACCCTGATCGCCTCCACCTTGTTCTTCAGCCTCACAACAAACTCTTTTGCTATATCGTGATGCACATACAGCCGCTTTACCGCGGTGCAGGTCTGGCCGGCGTTGTAGAACCGTCCCTTTATGACGCCGGATACTGCCTTCCCGATATCAGCATCCTTCCAGACGATCATGGGATCAGACCCCCCCAGTTCAAGGGAGATATCCTTCAAATGAGACCTCGCAAGTTCCTGAATCCTGAACCCGGTTGCCCTGTCCCCGGTAAATGAGATCTTCCTGATGGCAGGGTGCCGGGCGATCCCCTCCCCCACCACCTCGCCTTTCCCGGTGACCACGTTCAGTACCCCGGGTGGGAGACCGGATCGCTCAAGGGACGAGGCGAGGGAGAGGCAGGTGAGCGGGGCAGAGGACGAGGGCTTGAAGACGAGGGTATTTCCCGCAAGCAAGGCAGGTGCCACTTTCCAGCCCATAATGATGGCAGGCATGTTCCATGGGATGATGGCCCCGCATACCCCAATGGGCTCCCTTTTTACCAAGGCATCACCCAGAGATCCCAGGGCGATAAAGTCTCCATTCATGGCACCCGATATTCCGGCAAAGAACTCGAGAATATTGGCAAATCCGCGGATCTCGTCCACAGCATCCCTGAGCGGCTTTCCCTGTTCCATAGTGAGCAGCCGGGCGAGTTCCTGGTGCTGTTCCCGGACATTTCCCGCAGCCCGGTACAGGATCAACCCCCTCTCCCGGACGGTCTTTTTACCCCAGCTGTCAAAGGCTGCCTGAGCAGCGCTGACTGCCTCATCCACCTCGTGAAGCGTTCCCTCGGGAACCTGGTCGATCACCTCCCCCGTGGCAGGGTTGATCACCGGTATCCAGCGCTCATCTGCAGAGGATATCTCTTTTCCTCCGACCCTCATCTGCATGGAGAGAGGGTGTACGTTCATCCTATTTACCGTACCGGGACGTTACCGTTACAAGAGAGGAACCGATGCAGCCTGCAATGATCGCAAGAACCATTTTACCCCCCCTAATTTAATATCCGAGCTGAGGTGTGATAGTTGAGGATAGGGATGCTCGGAGATACCCACGATCATCTTCCCCATATCAAAAAAGCGGTGAAGGTGCTGAACCGTGAGGCTGCAGATCGGTATCTCCACACCGGGGACTTCATCTCCCCGTTCGTGATCCCGGTACTGGCGACCCTTGCAGGGGAAGTCTCTGGGGTGTATGGGAACAATGACGGTGATCATGATCTCCTCCGGCAGCGGTGCAGGGAGACAGGAAATGTCAGTATCGCCGGCACTTTTTCCGAGTTCCACGCTGACGGGGTAAGGATTGCTCTCCTGCATGGCCATGAGGGTGCCATTCTTGATGTCATAGTCGAGAGTGGACTATACGATGTCGTGGTGCACGGGCACTCGCACCGGGCAGGAATTGCCGAGAAAGGCCCGACCCTTGTGATTAATCCCGGGGAAGTATGCGGATACCTGACAGGATCTTCCACCTGTGCCATGTACGACACCGAACGCAGGGAAGGCTGGATCATCCAGATCTGAAACCGGGAGAAATAGCACAGGTTCATAGGTGATTACGACTAACAATTCACCTCATGCACAGAAGGTACGGGATCATCGTCGGGTTCATTGTTTTTCTGGTAATTGCATTCATTCCGCTGGATCCCGTGACCTTTCCTTATCCCGCTCAGCTCGCAGCAGCAGTGACCGGTCTGATGGTGGTCTGGTGGATCACTGAGGCGATTCCGCTCTACGCTACCGCACTTGTTCCCCTGGTCCTTTTCCCGATTCTTGGGATCCTTTCACCCAAAGAAGCGGCGGTCTCCTATGCGGATCAGACGGTTTTCCTGTTCATGGGCGGGTTCTTGATTGCCGCGGCCATGATGCGGTGGAACCTTCACCGACGCATCGCCCTCAATGTGATCAGCCTTGCCGGTTCGGGGACAAAGAAGCTTGTGCTGGGGTTCATGGTTGCTACCGCGTTTATCTCGATGTGGATCTCCAATACCGCCACGGCAATGATGATGATCCCGATCGCCCTCGCCCTCGTCACAACCCTTCTCCCGGGAGTCTTGACTGATAAAAACAGTGAAAAGGGTGGTGAGCGACAGTTCGCTACCTGCCTTCTTCTTGGAGTCGCATATGCCGCCACCATCGGGGGAATGGCTACCCTTATCGGTACTCCGCCAAACGGGATTCTTGTCGCTCAGTTGTCGAGCATTTTTCCTGCTGCGCCAGAGATTGATTTCTTCTCATGGATGATTTTTGCAGTGCCCTTTATGGTCATATTCCTGTTTATCGCCTGGTTCTGGCTGACATCGGTCACCCACCGGCATATGCCGAAGGTGATATCAGGGAGCAGGGATATGATCGGGCATGAGCTGAGCGATCTCGGCCCGCTCAAATCAGGAGAGAAATGGACACTCCTGATCTTCCTTTCTGTCGCCCTTGCCTGGATATTCAGGACCCCAAAGGAGATTGGCTCTCTCGTAATCCCGGGAATTACCACCTATATTCCCGGGATCACCGACGCCACCATCGCAATCTGCGGTGCATTGATCCTTTTCATGCTTCCCGTTGATACGAAAAAAGGGATCTTCACCCTCGACTGGGAATCAGCGAAAGGAATACCCTGGGGGATCCTCATCCTATTTGGAGGAGGGATTTGTCTCTCGGAAGGAATTATTGCAAGCGGGCTTGCCGAGGTAATCGCCAATTCGTTCACCCTCCTTGCCGTGCTCCCGCTGATCGTGATCATTCTCCTCATCTCTCTCTTTATCACCTTTCTCAATGAGGTGGTCTCAAATACCGCAATGGCATCGATCATGGTCCCACTGATGGCAATCACATCGGTATCAATGGGCATCAATCCACTGATGTTGATGGTTCCGGCAGCCCTTGCCTCGTCGCTTGGCTTCATGCTCCCGGTCGGAACTCCTCCGAATGCGATCGCTTATGGGACGGGGTACCTGTCTACCAGGGAGATGGCCCGGGCGGGTCTTGCCCTGAATGTCATCGGGTGTATCCTGATCACGGTTTTTATGACCCTGGTCATCCCCACCGTACTCGGAATCTCGCCTGAGCTCCCCGCATGGGCTGTTATTCCCACGAAGTGAACCGCGAGAGAGTGGCAGCAATTGCCGAGAGGAGGGAAATAACCCATTCTTTCTGCAAAGCAGTTCCTGAATACCCCATAGAAAGGGTGAGGCAGTCACGGAAGGTCGAGGCCGCAAGGCAGAGTCCTGGTGGGTATTCAACCGGCCCCAGCATCCATGCATCCCTTACCGGAATACCATAGTCAACGACTCCTTCAGGGATGACGCCCAGGTTGGTGAAGAAGGGATTTTTTCCGGAAAGTCCCTGCCGTGTCTTCCCCTCCATCTCCGCCAGTTTTTCCTCCACCTTCCAGAATCCCTTATCAAATTCCGTTTCAAGGAGTGCCGCGGCGCCGATCCCGGCATGACCTGATTTGCATGATGCCATCAGGGTATGGATATGGCGGACAACATCGGTCGGATCAATATGATCCGGGATCATCACTGGCAGTTCGAATGCGACGGAAAAGTTCGAGAGAGCATGGTGAAAACTAAGAGCCTGATAACGTCGCAGGTCAATCGAGGTGAGCACAGGATTGCAGGTATTGGGTAGTGGCGGTGCCATTTTCGCTAGTGCTAGAATAAATGAAGCGAGGAGGAGGTCGTTGATTGTGACTGAATGATTACGCGCAAATTGACGAACAGAGGAGAACCCCGGTTGTCCAATGGTCTGTTTTACGTACTGCCCTTCCCCAACGTTCAAGGACTCGAAGGGAATATTCCATGCCCCCTCCCGCTTCCTAATCCGTCGGGCGGCGGTAGCCAGTTCGTCTCCTGAAAACAGGGAGAGGATGCTCTTCAGGGAGCGATCATGCGGACTTCCCAGAGGGGGGTTCATTCCTTTCCCTGTTCCGGAACGATACAGGTTTGCGAGGAGGCTCCCAAACGATTTCACCCCATAAGCATCGGTCATGGTATGGTTGAACGAGATGCAGAGCAGATCGTTATCTGATCGGATCAGCCGTACCCGGCACATAGGACCCTTCAGGGGATCGAGCGATGATCCCAGGAGGCTGGAAAGGGCTATGTCCGGATGTGCGGTTGTGATGACATCCCAAGAAGGGGTATCGGACCCGGGGAAGGCAGGTTCGAAGAAGGGGGAGTCACCCGGGGAAAATTTTGCGATTGTGAGGACTTCGGCAGCCATGGCCTCCCTGACAGCCTGTTCCAGTGTAGGTAAATCAACTGCTCCTTCAAATTGGATAACAAGATGAATCATCTGGTCCCATATCGTCTTCAAAAGAAAGTTCCACTGGTCATTTATCGATGCGGGAATGCGCCAGCTATCCCCTTCCTGCCGGTGCTGATCTTCCGCTGCCTTCTGTTCAGCCACTGCGGATACCTCCCATAGAGTAGTCTGGAGGATACATCAATCCCTTTGATGGACTTACGCCACCTTTACCGGTTTTTTACCCCATTATCAAAGAGCAATCCGACTCTATAATACGCTAAAGTATACAACAATGTATATATCTGTACAATACATATCGACATTCATGCAGACAAAAATCATCCTTGATGAAGAGGAGATGCCAAAGCGCTGGTATAACATCCAGGGGGATCTCCCGTCACCACTGGATCCTCCACTCAATCCCCAGACAAAGAATCCTGCAACCCCCTCTGACCTTGCCGCGATATTCCCCATGGAGCTGATACGGCAGGAGATGAGTGCTGACCGGTACATTGACATTCCAGGGGAAGTACAGGACGTCCTCCGTCTCTGGAGGCCGACCCCGCTCTACCGGGCAACCCGGCTCGAGAAAGCCCTGAAGACCCCGGCAAAGATCTATTACAAATGGGAGGGTGTCAGCCCGGCAGGGAGCCATAAACCCAACACCGCGGTTCCGCAGGCATATTATAATATGAAGGAAGGGGTGGAGCGGATCGCCACCGAGACTGGTGCAGGCCAGTGGGGATCGGCGCTTGCATTCGCCACCATGCTCTATGATATCCAGTGTAGTATCTACATGGTCCGGTCGAGTTATACCCAGAAACCATACCGGAAGTCCATGATGAACGTATGGGGTGCCGAATGCATCCCGAGCCCGAGCACGAAAACGAATGCAGGGCGGGCGATGCTCGAGAAAGATCCAGATACCCCCGGGAGTCTTGGCGTCGCGATATCAGAAGCGGTTGAGGATGCAGCGACGCATTCCAATACGCACTACTCCCTTGGCTCCGTGCTCAATCATGTCTGTCTTCACCAGACGATTATTGGCCTCGAATGCCGCGCACAGCTTGCATCGGTGGAATCCTATCCCGATATTGTTATAGGTTGTGTTGGTGGCGGATCCAATTTTGCGGGAGTCTCGTTTCCCTTTGCCGGTGACAAGCTCATCGGGAAGCATCCCGAGGTCGATATCATCGGCGTTGAACCTGCATCCTGCCCGACGCTGACCAAAGGACTCTACGCGTATGATTATGGTGATGAGGCGGGTCTGACTCCTATCATGAAGATGTATACGCTCGGACACGATTTCATTCCCCCCTCCATCCATGCAGGTGGCCTGAGGTATCACGGCGATTCACCAATCGTGTCAAGGCTCGTCCATGACGGCGTGATGAGAGCTGTCTCTTACCATCAGAGCGAGGTCTTCGACGCAGCCCAGACCTTCGCGAGGAGTGAAGGGTTCATCGTTGCCCCGGAGACCTCTCATGCGGTCAAAGCAGCGATCGATGAAGCCCTGAAATGCCGGAAGAGCGGTGAGGAGAAGACGATCCTGTTCAACGCATCCGGGCATGGCGACTTTGACATGTCAGCGTATGATGCCTACTACGCAGGAAATCTGTCCGATTATGAATATCCGGACAGCCTGATACGGGAAGCCCTCAGCAGGCTTCCGAAAGTTCCATGAGGATTCCCCTCCTCCTCCATCTCCATGGACAAGTAACTCCTTCCTCGTAGTCCTTGCATGACTGTCACTATTGGATTCCTGGTCAATCCCATCGCGGGAATGGGTGGTGCCGTTGGCCTTAAGGGGACCGATGGTCTTCTGTCTGAAGCCATCAAGAGGGGAGCCCGGCCGGAAGCAGGGAACCGGGCCCTCGTGGCACTGCGGAAGCTCAAGGGTGCCCCCCTCCGTTTCCTGAGCTGTTCGGGACCGATGGGGGAAGACCCTCTCAACGTTGCCGGCATCACCGGGTTTGAGGTGGTATACCAGACACCACACCCCACTACCTCAGAAGATACGAGACGTGCCTGTGCAGTATTCGAAGTACACGGGGTCGACCTGATTCTGTTCTGCGGCGGTGACGGTACAGCACGGGATGTCTATGATACGGTCCTTGACCGTATCCCTATACTGGGAATTCCGGCTGGAGTGAAGATGTATTCAGCCGTCTTTGCCATTACGCCCGAATCAGCAGCTGCTATTATCCTCAACCTCTCACAGTCGGTCCGGCATATGAGGGACGCAGAGATAGTTGATGTGGATGAGGAAGCATACCGCGATGGTGATCTCAGGACCCGGCTCCATGGCTATGCACAGAGCCTGTATCTGCCTGGACTGGTCCAGGGGACAAAACAGGTCCTGGAAGACCAGGACGAAGACCGGGCCAAAGAAGGCATCGGGAGGTTTCTTGCCGAAGTGATCCTGGGGACCCCCGATATTTTGTATCTTATCGGGCCTGGGAGTACCACAGGGGCGATAGCGCGTGAATTTGGAATTCCAAAAACCATTCTTGGATTTGATGCCGTGAAGCAGGGGAGGCTTGTTGCATCAGACCTGAATGAAGAAGAGATAATCCGGCTGCTTGAGAGGGAGAAAAAATCCCGGCTGATCGTGAGTATCATTGGAGCCCAGGGATCCGTCCTGGGCAGAGGTACCCGTCAGGTCAGCCCCAGGGTGATCCGGATGATTGGGATCGAGAACATTATCGTTGTTGCCACCCCGCACAAACTGTCTGAGACCCCGGTCCTTTTTGTCGACACCGGGGACGAGGCACTTGACAGGGCTTTCGGGCCGCATATTTCAGTGATATCGGGGTACCAGATCGCGCAGAGGAAGCGGATTGGGGTGCTGACAACGCAGGAGTGAATCCCCCCCTTTCGCCCCTGTGACTTCATGGAGTTCCTCTCTCCAGGTCTGATCCTATCCCCTACCGTCAGCATGACCGGATCACTTACCGGGCCAGGATATTGGTCCCTGGGTGTATAACCTGCTTTCGTGCGATGGTCGGCAGCCAGGGAAGGGGGATGGTCGATGACACACCATCTGCTCTCTCGATAGTGCATGCTGTGGGGGGCCCTGTCTTCCCTCCCGTTTAACCCCGGAGCATGTCAGCTGAAGGGGTCAGAACGGTGGGGACTGACCATTGTGCTGAGGGAGGAGGTTGAGAACAAACATGGGGGGAAGACAGAGTCGTAAGATCAACTGTTGAGCTGGAAAAGAGTGGAGTCTGGTCATCCCTTCCGGGGGCAGGATTGTGTGCAAGCTAACCCATTCATCATGCAAGGTCCCCCTGGTCCAGGTACATTTTCCTTCAATCGGGGACCCCTGCCCTTACCCATTCATCAGAAGGGGTTACTCCTCCCTGATCGTGAATCTCCATTGGCAGAACATGTCGGGAGGATGGGGATCGGGAGGGGCAAAGAGACACTCGACGACGATCCTCTCATCAATCTCCCGGGCGAAACTGGTAAATTCCGCCCGGTGCATCTCCCTGCAGACATATTCGGAGAGCCCCCTGCGAAGGCGTGCCTCCTGGGTTGGACAGGAGGGCACCCGGATGATCACCTCACCAGGCTTCTCTTCTATCTCGTAGTCAACAATAATCGCCCAGGGAAAGAGCCGCAATGCCCTGACAAATCCGGTGAGTCCCTTCTCGGTGATACCGAACCGATTCCTGATGTCCTTTGCAGCCATCGATGCAACACGGCCCCAGACCTTTTCATTCAGCGACTCGGCAACAGGCTGGCCGAACTCATCGGTGCAATAGAGGAACCAGAATGCATCAACGACACGGTAGTGCCAGAGGAGAAACTCGATATATTCGTGTTTCTCCCTGGTATTCATCTGGTCAAATCGTTCGAGGTTCATGAGATCTCCGTTTTCTGTTCAGAGGGAATGTGAGGATACTTCCGGTGGTTTAGGAGATCCATCCCTTCCGGACCCATGCATCGTATTCGTCCTGCCTCCACTCGCGGTTCTCCTCCACGATCCGTGCGAAAAAAGCCCGGTTCTCCCCGATGATCGCGGACTGTCCGGGATATGGCACCTGTGTCCGTATGGCCAGGGTGAGCATCGCGCCCAGGTTCCGCGCTCGCTCCTCCGCTCCGAACAGGGAATCGGGATCATCCCCGGTTACTACGCTGATCCCCTCAAGTGCAAGTATGCCAAGGTAGTTGAGGACATGGTTCAGGTAGGAGACGACCTCCTCTCCCCCGGAACTCCAGGTTGTCGCGACAGCACACCCATACTTCCCTGAGAGCGTCTGGTAATGGATGGCATCAGCCAGCCGGTCGATGAAGACCTTCATCTGGCCGGTGACGTGATCGATATAGACCGGCGAGCCGAGCACAATTCCATGGGCGGCAATCATCCGCTCATAAAGGAACGGGAAATCGTCTGTATGCACGCAGGCTCCTGTCAGCGAACAGCTCTCGCATGCGGTACAGGCTTCGATCCGGAGCGAGGTCAGATCGATCAGCTCAGTCTTTGCCCCTGCAGCCGCAGCACCGGCAAGGACCCATTGCAGGAGCATGCGGGTCCGGCTCCTCATCTCGCGGGGGCTCCCGCTGATGCCGATGATAAGGAGATCCTCTCCCGGACCTTTCATACTCTGTATCAGTGCAGGTACCGCTCCACCGTCCATGACTGCTCCTTTTATGTTATTCTGCTCCGGGATCTTCCTGCCAGAGCCCGAATGGATTTCCTTCCGTGTCAGCGCAGATCGCGAGGTGGCCAAACCCTGGCACCTGCGTTTTTTGCATTACCATCGATCCGCCCAGTCGCTTCACTCTCGAGGCATATTCATCGATATCAGGGACACCAAAATAATTCATGATCCGCTGGTCCGGGCTCCCCCGTTTTCCCATACCCCCTCCGGTTGCCGGTTTTCCCTCGAGGTCGCGGGTCTCTATCAGGTAGAAATCGGGAAAACCGGGCGGGGCGGTGAAGGTCCATCCGAAGAGCCCGGAATAGAGTGCCCGTGCCCTTGGGACATCATCTGCCGGTACATCAAAGTGAACAATGGTAGGCATACTGATTCACGAAGTGATACTCATGCAGATCCCGTATTATGTTTTTCCCCTCATGCTGCTTCAATCATCAATTCCAGGCCGGGAGGGGGGAAGAAGGGTATCGTATCGGGTCATGAAGACCTAGTCTTCTGGCCTGATCGACAGGGAGGCCCTATCTCTTTCCGATGGCGGCACAGTAGAGAACAAACTCCTCTTTTCCATCGAGCCCCAGCAGTTCAGCCATGAGTTCGTCATCATAAGCCCCGATGGCACAGGCCCCGCACCCCACCTGCTCTGCGGCAAGATAGAGATTCTGGCAGGCATGTCCGGCATCAAGGTGGACGAGCCGGTATGCCCGTTCGGAATACCTCCAGGCCATCCGGTAGATGACCGTTGACCAGAGAAAGGTGACTGCTGAGGAGCGCACAAAAGCCTGGCCCAGACAGGCCGCCATCACTTTGTCGGTGATCGAAAGGTCGGCATCGATCTCGATGAGTGAATGGGAGAACGGTACATACCGATAGAGGCCGGGGGGAAGGGAGGTCACCCGGTTGATGAGCAGGTAGGTTTCAAGGGCATGGCGCCCCCCTGCAGAGGGAACGTTTCTCAGGGTATAGAACGGGTCCACGACCTGCACAATGCCCTGGGTGCACCAGAGGAGATAGGACAGTTCCTCGATACTGATCGGCTCTTTCTGGTAATGGCGAAGGGAGCGCCTCGCCTCGATTGCGTGACGGAGATCCACAGGATTTACGGTAATGGTCCCGGGCCTGGGCAGGGGGATGTACTGGGCCCCTTTCGGAACAGCTTTCGCAAGCGGTGGAGGCGTCTTTTTCATGTTCTGATCGGAGGGAGAGAGATGGTCATACTGCGTGAGTTCCATGAAGGTGGCGCCTGTCGGCTGCATAGCGAGTGGTTGCTATGTGACCGGATATAAAGAGACCGATTGGACGAACCTGTTCTCCTCCTGTTCCCGACCGATCCCACCGATCCCACCGATCCTCATAAGTCTCTTCCAGCCAGAGCGTATATGATCCAAAAAAATGCCTCCGGCCCTGGCATTGCTCCCGCTTCTGCTGACCTATCTCTTCGAAGCGGTCGTACTCCTTACCCTGGGGATTCTCCTTGCCAGCATCCTCGTTGAAACAGGCATCTTCTCACGGTTGAACGGTCTTACGAGGCCGCTCTGCCGGATCTCCGGACTTTCCCATGAATCTACCACCTCCCTCCTTGCCATCTTCATCAATCCCATGGCGGGAAAGGCTATGTACGCAGGCTTTTACCATGATGAAAAGGTCGGAAAAGAGGAGATCATCCCCACGCTCGTGATGAGTACCTTTCCAATCGTTCTTGGTGAATCGCTCTTCAGGGTGCATCTGCCCGCAGCAGTGGTCCTCCTGGGGCCGGTCATTGGGACCATGCATGTCCTCCTGAACCTCTTCTCAAGTGCTCTCCAGACGCTTGGTGCCATTCTGTATACGAGACTGGTGCTCCATAAAAAAGTCGCCCAACGCTCCTGTGAGACGACACCGGCTTCCGAAGGAGAAGTCTCCTTCTCCCGCTGTAAGATTGTGGGAGGTATACGGAAAGCATGGCCTCAGCTGATACGAATAATTCCCGTCACCGTCGTAGCTGTGCTCATATTTACCATTCTCACCGTCTATGGGGTCATGGACCTGATCGGGATCTTCTTTGAGCCGATTCTCGGTGCCATCGGCCTGCCGGGCGAGAGCTCAACAGCCCTGGTAGCCCAGATCCTCCGCTCATATGCCGGGTATGCAGTAGTGGCCTCACTGGTGAACACCGGGATCCTCGTGGTCAAGACTGCCCTGATGACCCTGCTCGTCGGATCCATGATGGTGATAACCCTCATCTACCTGCGGTATACCCTGCCGCTCAATCTCTCCCTTTTTGGAACATTCGGCCTCAAGATAACGGCGGTCTCCTATACCTGCAGCATGACTGCGAAACTGATCACGCTGGGCCTCGTGATCCTCCTTTTATGAGAGACATCTTGGCGTTTGCCCGTTCAGAACCGAAAATGAAGGGGGGAACGTCCCCTTTCCCCTGGCAAATCCCTGGCTCGGTTCATCCAATCCCCATTGCTTTCCCTGAACAATGCAGGAGTGGCAATGGGACCGAGCCCTCTGCTTATTCTTCGCTCGTTCCCGCATCAACAAAAAAGGAGATCATTCAGACAATCCGGATCTCACGGGGCCCTCTTCCCTGCAAAGAGAACGGCCAAGGCTATCACTGCAATAACCGCCACATTGCTAATCCCTGGTCCTGCTCTAGTAGGTGACGGTATTGCATGGCTCTCTGAAGGGACCGGGGGTGAAGAGTGTGTTTGCGGGAGTTCGAGAACGCGGGTAACGACCGTCTCTGAACCGGGAACAACCTCCCCCTGATTGTTCAGCTCAAGGACCCTGAGAACTGTAATTGGATCTCCTGCTCCGTCTGTGGGGACTGTTCCTTTCAGGGTGACATCCACTTCAACATCGCTGCTGAGCGGGTAAGAGAGGAGATACCCGCTGATAAAAACGGTACTTCCGGATTTCTCAAACACCGCAGCCTGGTGCCCGTCAACCAACACCCTGGCATTCCACGCTGCCCTGTCAAGATCGGTTGAGAGGACAAGGCTGTACCCTTCTATATAGGTGGTCGGGCCGGCAGGGACGATCAGGAGCACTGCTGAGGCATTGAGCGGGCTGCCGGGAGGGGTGGCATCGGACGGAGGAATGACGGAGACCTCCTGCAGCGAATAGCTCGCAGAAGAGGGCAGGACCAGAGCGAGGAGAAGGATTCCAAGAACCGGAAAGACTAAGTTTTTCATCAGTGCATCACCAGCTTCGATTGCGATACTTCTGTCCTTCGATGGGTAGGCCGGGACCAAAGCCAGGGCCAGAACCGGAACCCGTGCTTACTCCTCCAGAACGACATCGATATCCTCCTCAAAGAGAAAGAGGTTGTCTATCGTTGTCCCAAGCTCCCTGGCAACGGCATGGGCCAGTTTCAGGGAGGGATTGTATCTCCCCCTCTCGAGGAAAACAATGGTCTCTCTCCTGACTCCTACGGCATCAGCGAGATCCGCCTGGGTCATGTCCCGCCGTGCCCGGTACTCCTTCATTCGCGTCTTCATGGGAAGCACCTTTCTTCTCCCCCGGAACATCGCCTTTCCACAAAGGGATCTGCTGGAAATTACAGGAGGATTAATCTCTATCTGTTGTCTATTTCTCACTACTGTTATAATAATATAACATTATCCAAGGAACAGTCAACCTTGATCTCTGGATATAACCAGAGAACCTACCACAATACTAACCTCACCGTCAATCCCGGCTGGGGCGCCGGAATATTTATACTCGCGGAAGGCAGGTCGGGGTTCAGCGGTGAGCTGCAGCACTCGGTTCTTCTGTGTTTCCTTCGAGGAACATCCTCCATTGTGATAGTTTCTGTTCGTACCTGCACGATGCGTAGGCAGGGCTCGTAGAAGGGAGTCGTCTGCAAAGAAGAGCAGACTCTAAGGGAGTACACCGGACTAACCGTTGAAAAGAGACCCAGGCGGTCCCTCCATTCGTTCCGATAGATCTGATTCGAGAGTGTCCTGCAAGGAATGCCGGTATATCATTGAATACGGGATCGGTGATGTCCCGGTCCATGCTGCCGTTCTGATACCTTCTGGATGCGATCACATCCCACAAGGCGATATGATGATCGGTCAGAAGCCTGGAAAGAGACCGGATGTCGCCCATATCTCCGTTGTTGAGGAGATCGGCCATAATTCTCCAGAACTGGTTATGGGGATTTGCATAGTACTGCTGTCTTTGGATGGACATCTTGGAGGGGAAACTGCCAAGTATAAGAACTAGGGGGTCCTCTCCAGCGAGAGGGGGCAGACCATATTCGCGTGGTGTTCCGGGATTATTGGAGATCATCGTTCAATCATGCGATCATGCGAGCTGTGCTGCTTTCCTTCCGGCAACCATCAGAATCGGAATGAGCAGGTAACACCACATGCTCCCTGCAGGATTGATGAACGATACAAAGATCGCAACAATCGTGATGGCAGGTATGGCCAGAGCACGGATCCTTCCTGCGGTATCGAATTGTATCCTCCCTCTCTCCGGCTCGGTATCATTCGTCAGGTTTGCATACTGGTTCCGGATATACAGCCAGATGAGGGTGAGGGCGATACTCGCACAGAGAAGGTTGATGTGGAAAAGGAGGACGGCTTCGAGTACTGCGTTATAGTCCCCAGAAATAGAGGTCGTGAATGGAATCAGCACAATAAAGAACAGGAGGAGAAGATTTATCCAGATCAGCCGTTCATCAACGTAGTCTATCGACCGGAGGATCCGGTGGTGGGCAAGCCAGTATCCGGCAATGATGAAGAATGCAATGGAAAAGATAAGAAATTCGGGGAACATATCTGCTATCATGCCGGGGAGGAGCGCAGGGGCGTCCCAATCTGGGACGAGGGGCACGGTCAGACTGATCACAAGCAGTGTCATGGAAAACGCAAAAATGCCGTCACTCAACGCCTCAAGCCTCGATTTTCCAATCCCTTCCTTCCCTGCCACCCCTGGTTCACCAACCTTTTTTTAAGAATGGGAAGAGCAAGGATATTATTGTCTGGATTTCTTGTTGCAACGGACACATGTCCGGATTCACCTTGGAGAGGGAGATCTCGTTAGAGAACAGACGGGATAGGATCTGGTCTTCCCCGATTAATGGCGCGGCTTCCCCTTTGGGGATGTACGTTTCATTCCCCGTTTTCCATTCCTGGCGTCATATGTCAGTCCACCAGTTCTCCATTACGATGGCCAGGAAGAGAATGACAACAACCGGGGAAAAAAAGGAGATTATTCCCTTGTCTTCGGGGGCTTCATGAGAAGCATGGCTACGAGGATACCCAGAAGGGCCAGGATCAACACGTACGGGAAGACGCCAAGATAATTCCCGGTTGTCGTCTTGATGAATCCTGCAAGCTGGGGACCCGCGATGGCCCCTGCCCCATACGCAAGGAATACAACCCCATAGCACCGGGGATAGTCGCAGGTTCCGAAATAATTTCCGGTTGCCGTGGGAGCAATGGCAAGCCAGCCACCGAGGCAACCCCAGAGGATGGCAAAGGCGAGGATATAGACCGGGACCGATGGCATCTGCCAGAGCAGGCTTGATGCAAGGGCTATCAGAACAAAGGAGAGTATCGCCGTGTTCCTTGGATTGAAACGATCCGTCAGGGCGCCAAAGACCGGTCTGCCGCCGCCATTGAATATGGCAAAGAATCCCACCAGGAGTGTTGCAAGGCCGGTGGCGATTCCTATCTCCGTCCCGACCGGTTTTGCGATGGAGATCGCCATAAGCCCTGCCAGGCACCCGATAAAGTAGCAGAACCAGAGTCCATAGAAGCTGGAAGTCCGGATCATGGCAGACCGGTTGCACTCGCAGAGCTCTTCACCCTTTTTCGGGACAGGGGGTACCCATCCCGCCGGTCTCCAGCCTTCGGCAGGAAAACGGAGCGGCAGTGCCAGGAGGACGATCAGGATCATGAATACGATGCCGAATATCCG
Source organism: Methanoregula sp. (assembly GCA_022710385.1). Lineage (GTDB taxonomy): Archaea > Halobacteriota > Methanomicrobia > Methanomicrobiales > Methanospirillaceae > UBA9949. The sequence continues at coordinate 31,206 of JAKLGZ010000002.1, read as the reverse complement.
GAAGGTGTTCATGACCCCGGTTGTTCCGATAAGGTATCCTGCAATATTTGCGGTGATGAAGGCAGAGAATCCGAAGCCCAGAAGCGTGAGCCCGACCGCAGTCCCACGCCGATCAGGGAACCAGCGGGCAGCAACCGCGACAGGAACCCCATATGCAATACCGACCCCGATGCCACCGATGATTCCGTATACGATGTACAGCATCCAGACCGAGGTAACGGTCGATGCGAGCAGCCATCCGAGGCCGGTCAGTATTCCCCCTATGATGGTTATCTTGCGGGGACCTATGCTCTCGATGTACTTCCCTGTCAGCGTCATCGCGATGGCAAAAAATGCAAGGAATACCGAGAACGGCATCAGGATCTCATTCGCGGTTACCGTCAGCCCGAGTGTATCCTGAAAATAACTGGTCAGCGGTCCGACGAAAACACTCCATGAATAAATCGTGCCGAGGCACAGGTTGATGATCATGCCGACGATCACAAGGCCCCAGCGGCCTCTCTCTGCTGGCATACCGAATAAGGACTCTTCAGGAGCCATTTACTACATACCCCCAGAAAAAATGTGGTTATTCCTCCAGGGTGGAAACATCCCCTGGATCGATCCCCATCTCTTTGGCTTTCAGCACCCGTCTCATGATCTTCCCGGATCTTGTCTTCGGGAGCTTGTCCATGAACTCGATCTCGGAGGGCATTGCGATGGGGCCGAGCGTCATCCTAACATGGTAAATCAGGTCGGATTTTAATTTCTCGCTCGGCTGGAACCCGACACGGAGGATGACAAATGCCTTGATAAGGTTCCCTTTCAGCGGATCCGGCTTCCCTATGACGGCTGCCTCTGCAACTGCCTGGTGTGAGACGAGGGCACTCTCGACTTCTGCCGTCCCGATGTTATGTCCCGCAACAATGATGATGTCATCAGCCCTGCCGATGATCATGATGTTCCCGTCCTTTCCCTTGACGGCAAGATCGCCAGCCATGTAACAGCCCGGGATGGTATTCCAGTATGTCCTGTATCGCTCATCGTTTTTGTATACCGTCCGCAGCATCGCCGGCCAGGGTTCCCGCATCACGAGAAATCCTCCGTTTCCGGGTGCTACCGGTGTCCCCGTCTTGTCAACAACATCTGCAACAACTCCGGGGAGGGATTTTCCAGCGAACCCAGGACGCATCGGTTCCCCTACCATTGTGGCGACCATGTGCATTCCGGTCTCTGTCTGCCACCAGGTATCAACAACAGGACAGTGGTTTTTCCCGATGACCCGGTAATACCATTCGAACGCTTCCGGGTTGAGCGGTTCTCCGACGGATCCGAGGATCCGGAGGGAGGACAAGTCATACTTGTTCGGCCATTCCTCTCCAACCCGCATGAACATCCGGATGGTAGTCGGGGCGGTATAGAAGATCGTGATCCCGAGATCCTCGACGATCTTCCAGAAGGCGCCTGCATCGGGGTAATCAGGAACTGCTTCGGCAAGAACCACCGTTGCCCCGACAGCGAATGGTCCATACACGACATAGCTGTGCCCGGTAATCCAGCCGGTATCTGCGGTACACCAGTACACGTCGGTGTCCTTGACGTCAAACACATTCAGGGTCGTGTAATAGGTACCGACCATGTACCCCCCACAGGTATGGACGATTCCCTTCGGTGTCCCGGTCGAACCGGAGGTATACAGGATGAAGAGGGGGTCTTCTGCATCCATTACCTCCGGTGTGCATTCGGCTGATACTCCTTCCATCAGTTCATAGTAGTCTATCTCCAGCTCCTTGTGGAGTTCTACCGGCTGATCCACCTCACGGGAGAGAACGACTACCTTCTCAACGCTTGGGGAATTGATGATGGCTTCTTCGACGATGGTCTTCAACGGGATAGTCTTGCCACGCCGTATTGTCACGTCTGCGGTGATGACAATCTTTGCCTCGGCATCGTTGATGCGCATATTCAGGGCATTTACCCCGAAGCCTCCAAAAACGACGCTGTGAACGGCTCCGATCCGTGCACAGGCGAGCATTGCGATCACCTGCTCGGGCACGAGGGGCATGTAGATACACACCCGGTCTCCTTTCGTGACTCCGAGCTTCTTCAGCCCGTTTGCAAAGCGGCAGACCTCATGGAAGAGCTTTTTGTATGTGAAGATCCTCTCTTCTCCTTCCTCGCCCCTCCAGATGAGTGCAACTTTGTTCCGGCGGTGGTTGTTGACATGCCTGTCCAGGCAATTGTAAGTGATATTGAGCTTGGCGTTTACGAACCACTTGGCATAGGGATAGTTCCATTCGAGGACCTTGTCCCACTTTTTGAACCATTCGAGATGGTGGGCCTGTCTCTCCCAGAATCCCGCTTTATCTGCTAAAAATTCCTTATAAGCCTGGGCATAGTCCTTTGTCCACGCCTGCTCCTTGTATGACGGGTCGGGGATATAATATTTCTCATCCCCGGCCATGGACACTTCAAATGATTCTGGCATGTAAGGTTACTCCTTATCCGTGTACGATCCTTCCATCGTCAATCAATTCCTGCATCCGAGAGGATTCATCGGAGTCCCGGTCGGTCCGGGAGCCATCATCCCCTGAATGCATTCCTCCTTATGAAGATTGTCATGTTGTTCGTCTTACCGTGCAGTGAGGCAGACCCCTGGGTCAGCCTCAGGTTGGAGCTGCATCCCCTAATTTTTCTCCATCCCTCCGGGTGTATTGTAATGATTAATCATTATAATAAAAAAACCTGCTGAATTTAGGTGACGGCGTGAGAGGATGGACCACTCTTTTACGATCCTTCTTTAGGAGCTGTCTGATGATGAAGGCGCGCAATCCTCTGTCTGCAGAAAAAAAGGAGAGCAGAATGGATTTTATGATTAATTCCTTTTTCCGGGGAAAAAGCATTAAAATCCTCACGCCGAATAGGTTTTTATGAAGATCGCGATTATTGGGGCATCGGGTTATGCCGGCGGAGATATCATACGGCTGTTACTCTCCCATCCCAGGGCAGAAGTGACCTGTGCTACCTCCCGGAAGCTTGCAGGAAAACCGCTGGATTCGGTGCACCCCCACCTGAAGGGGTATACCAATCTCAATTTTGAAAATCCTTCCCTCGATTCCATCGATGCAGATGTCGCCTTCCTCTCGGTTCCCCATACTGCCGCAATGACCTATGCACGACCGCTCCTCGACCGCGGAATCAAAGTCGTCGATCTCTCTGCGGATTACCGTCTGCCGAAGGAGACGTTCGAAAGGGTGTACGGGGTCGCCCATACCGATTATTTCGAAGCCCCTTACGGGATACCCGAACTGCACCGCGATGAATACCGCTCGGCAGCATTTGTCTCAAACCCGGGGTGTTTCCCCACGGGAGCTACCCTTGCGGCAGCCCCCCTCGCCCCCTATGCCCATACCGTGATCTACGATTCGAAAACCGGGGTGAGTGGTGCTGGAGACAATCCTTCGGCAACCACCCACTATCCGAATGTGGCCGATAATATCAATCCGTACAAATGGACCGCTCACCGGCACCTCGCAGAGATGCGGAATGAGATCAGCCGTATCAACAAAAAGGCCCGGTGCTATTTCACCCCTCACCTGGTTCCGGTCAACCGCGGAATCCTCACAACGGCGCACATCCTCCTGAACGAGCCGATGGATCAGGAGACGGTGGAGGACCTCTACCGGAAGTTCTACGCCAGGGAGTATTTCGTCCGGTACCAGAACCCGGTGCTTGCCGCGGTCCGGGGGAGCAATTTCTGCGATATCAGGGCAGAGAGCGAGGGAGACCGGGTGGTGGTGGTCTCTGCCATTGACAATCTTGGTAAAGGGGCAGCCGGACAGGCGATCCAGAACATGAATATCATCTGTGGTTTTGACGAGAGGGACGGGCTCCGGGCTCCCGGGTTGCTCCCCTGAGAGGAGGAAACAGAAATGAAAGTTCGGGAAATCATGACAAAGAATCCTGTGACGGTATCGGCGGATGAGCCGGTCCGCACAGCAGCAGGGCTTCTTCGAAAAAACCGTATTGGCGGACTGCCGGTCATGGAACAAGATACCGTGGTCGGTGTGGTGACGGAATCCGATATCATCTCCCTTCTTGAGACCGGGAAGCTCTCCGATGATCTCTGGCTCCCCTCTCCTCTCGAGGTGATTGAGGTTCCGTTGCGTGAGATTGTGAACTGGGAGAAGACCAAGACCGCACTCACCAATATTGGGGACACACCAGTAAAAAAGATCATGAGCCACCCTCCCATCATCATCGATGAGGAGGCAGATATCGAGGATGCAGCTGCTCTCATGCTCTCGCACAAGATTGCCCGTCTCCCTGTGGTGCAGCAGGGACGCCTGACAGGTATCGTTGCAAAGGCGGATATCATACGCGGCGTTGGTGGAGCTATCGACTGAAATACCGGAGAAAAGAGCATGAAGAGTATCTGCGGTGTGGAAGGAGTCAGGGCATATGGCATCAAGGAAGGCAAGTTCGGCCTTGCCCTGATTGAAGCCAATGGTGCAGCAGCGGGAGTGTTCACCGCAAACCTGGTGAGGGCACCCCCTGTCACCCTCATGGAGGAGAGGATAAGGAAGGGGCATCTTGGTGCCGTGATCGTGAATTCCGGTTGTGCGAATGCATATACCGGGAAGCAGGGCTACCACGATGCGATAAGAATGGGTGAGATTGCCGGCCGGAAGCTTGGCATCGACCCGGAGCATGTCGGTGTCGCCAGCACCGGGGTGATCGGGCGATATCTTGACCTCCCCCGGATTGAGGACCAGTGCCACCGGATTGCCCCTCTCATGGAGCACAGCACTCTGGCAGAGACCCTTGCAGCACGAGCTATCATGACCACCGATCTGACGGAGAAGCATGCGCTTATCAGGGGGGAAGGATTCTCTGTCGGAGGAATAACGAAGGGAAGCGGGATGATTGCACCCAACATGGGGACGATGCTGGCATTCCTTTATACCGATGCAGACATCTCCGCGTCCTCGCTCTCAACGGCGCTGAGGCAGGCCGCAAACCGGACGTTCAACCGGATTGTCGTGGACGGTGACATGAGTACGAATGATATAGCGCTCTGTACCGCCACCGGCTGTGCCGGGTCCCCTGATCCGGGGGAATTTTCACGGGCTCTCGAAGAATGCTGTCGGAGTCTTGCGATTCAAATTGCGATGGATGGGGAAGGTGCAACGAAGCTGCTCGAGGTAACCGTCAATGGCGCCCCTTCAGAAGAGGAAGCTGCGACCGTGGCACGGACGATCGTATCATCCCCGCTTGTAAAAACTGCACTGTATGGGGAAGATCCCAACTGGGGAAGAGTTATTGCTGCTGCAGGGAGGGCCGGAGTCCGTTTTGATCCTGATGGGGTGGATCTCGTTATCAGTGACGGATCCACTTCCTGCCCCCTTGTGTGCGACGGGAAGATTGTGGTCGATCTTGCGGCCGCGAAAAAAGCCATGCAGGGGAAGAAAGTGATCTTTTTCCTGGATATCCACAACGGTCCCGGGTCTGCGACGGCATGGGGCTGTGATCTGACTGAAAAATATGTGGAGATCAACGGGAGGTATACCACATGAAACGCGAAGAGGTCCTGACCGAAGCACTCCCCTATATCCAGCAGTTCCATGGAAAGACGATGGTGATCAAGTTGGGGGGCCATGCGATGGTGGATGGCATCATCCTCGACAAGGCGATCTCTGATGTCGTCCTCCTCCAGCTGGTGGGGATCAAGGTGGTGCTTGTCCACGGCGGTGGTCCTGAGATCACGGAGAAGATGAAAGCGCTCGGGAAACAGCCAAAATTTGTCGGGGGTCTCAGGATCACCGATGAAGAGACGCTTGAGATTGCACAGATGGTCCTTGTCGGCAAGATCAACAGCAATATTGTATCCCTGATTGCAAAATGCGGTGGAAAAGCGGTTGGTATATCTGGAAATGATGGTAACCTGATCATAGCCAGAAAGATGACCCCCCAGAAGGTCAGGGTTGACGGGAGAGAGCAGGAGGTCGATCTCGGGCATGTCGGTGAGATTGAGGAGATCAATCCCGCGGTGCTGAACACCCTCCTCGATAACCGGTATATCCCGGTGATCTCCCCCATCGCCATCGATCGCAACGGGCAGAACCTGAACATCAATGCTGACACGGCAGCAGGCGAGATCGCAGTTGCCCTGAATGCTTACAAGTTGATCAATATGACCGATGTGGAAGGGATCATGGATGCATCCAGGACTAAGGTATACCGGCGGTTGAAGGCATCCGAGGCCGGGGAACTGATCAGCTTGGGAGTAGTTGCTGAGGGGATGATCCCGAAGGTGAGCTCGATCGTGAACGCGGTAACCGGCGGGGTTCAGTTTGGCCATGTCATTAACGGAAATGTCGCCCATAACCTCCTCCTTGAGATGTTTACTGATGAGGGTGTGGGGACCATGATTTACCGGGATTGATCCGAGTAGAGGCTGTGAGGGGAAGGATGCTACAGAGAATTTTGAAGTATGGTATTCTGTTGATTATCCTTGGCCTGGTCTCTCTCCCTTGTGTAGCTGCCGAGACTCCAGGTGGAGAATCATCAACCGGACATCTGGCAGTAAACAACGGAACCTTCTCTCCTGTTGGATTTGAAGAAGGGAAACCGGTGATCTATTTCTTCTTCAATCAGAATTGTGGAGAATGCGTGAAAACTCATCCTTTTATCGATGAATTTGGAAGGAACCGCCCTGATGTGGTGATCCACCCCATCGATATCATGGAGAGCGATGAAAACCTTGCACTCTTTCATTCCTTCAGGGACTATTACGGTACCGGATTCATCCCCGTTCCGGCGGTCTTTGTCAGGAATATCTCCCTCACAGGTTACGAGGAGATCACCATGGGTCTTGCCGATGCTGTCAATGGCACATGGACGAATGGGAGCGGGGAGGAGGTAATACCGGATGGGGAGAGTCCGCGAAGCACGCTTACTGTCCCGCTCATCATATTGGCAGGTCTTGCAGACGGGATAAATCCCTGTGCTTTCGCAGTCCTCATCTTCCTTATCCTATCTCTGATCTCCCTAGAATCCCGTTCAAAGATGCTCGTTGTCGGCTCGGTATTCATTTTTGCAGTCTTCTGTTTCTATTTCATGTCCGGTCTCGGGATTTTTGCCGTAATCCAGTCTGCGGGAATATCACAGATAATCTCGATCGTTGCCGCAGTGATTGCAATCGCGGCAGGCCTCTATAGCATCCTGTCAGTAGCTGGCGGTGAGAAAGGTCCTGCCCTGCTTTCGATACCCGAACGCGGAAAAGGTATCATAGAACCGTATATCAGGAAAGCATCAATCCCTGCTGCGTTCATTGTCGGGATACTGGTAGGGATGTTTGAGCTGCCCTGCACAGGTGGCATCTACCTTGCTATCCTCTCCTTACTCTCAAACCGGATGAGCATCATGGAAGGTATCCCTTATCTTCTCCTCTACAACCTCTTTTTCATTCTGCCTCTGGTGATAATCCTGGGAGTATTTGCCTTCGGCCTTCCTGTCGAGCGGCTTGAACAGCTGCAAACCGGATCACGCCGGGGGGTCAGGGTACTAATGGGAATTGTCATGATTCTGCTCGGAATCATCCTGATCTTCGAAATACTCTGATGGTGGGGTAACAAACACACACCCCTCACTGGCATTTTTTTAAAAACCAGTCCTTCTACCAGGAAACAATAGAAGACACACGGAATAAAAGAAGAACGGCCCGAATTCCTGATAATCCCCTGAATACTGCCGGATATTCACCGGGACAGTTCTGTTGCAGGCGGGAGCAGGAAAACAGAAACGGGATGGGGCGGAGGAGAAAACCGTTTCGTTTTTCAGGGGAGATTTCCCTCGCCCGAGCACTCGCGCTGTCGCTCTTCGCTCATCTCGATCAGAAGTTCAAAGATCTTCTGCACAAAGACGGGATTGATATTCTTCTCCACTGCTGCATTAAATGCCCCTTCCAATACCTCATGGGTTCTCTTCCGATCATGGATGGGCAGTCCTTCATTGGTCTTGATCTGGGCGATCTTTCCTGCAATCTTCTGTCGCTCGGCGATGAGATCGATCAACTGCAGGTCGATCCTGTTGATCTCCGCTCTCAAAGCATCTATCGGCATAGCATATAGTAACGGCACGGTAGGGAATTTAAATCTGGTGCTCTTCTGTGATAACAGATATCCCTTATGAATGCCAACAGATAAGGGAAGGACCCATGCTCGAACGGATTTCACGAAGGGAGCGGTACGATCTCCTCATCGCCTGGTTTGCCATCTCCATCGCATTCTCGCTCGCTTTTACCGGCGGGGTAGGGACATGGATGGGAAATCCCCTACAGGAGACGACACTGCAAACCTACCTGGTCTTCCTCGTCCTCTCGATGGTTACCGTCGGGATCGGGTTTGTCCTCCATGAACTGGCGCACAAGTTCACTGCGATGCATTTCGGATTCTGGGCAGAGTTTCGGAAAGACAACCTCATGCTCCTCGTTGCAGTAGTGCTCGCAGCCCTCGTGGGACTCGTCTTTGCCGCACCAGGTGCAACTATGATCTATGGTTCGGGTGTCACCAGGGAGCAGAATGGGAAGATCTCTGCCGCAGGCCCGTTGACCAACCTCGTCCTCTGCATCCCTTTTGCCGTGCTGCTCTTTGCCAGCACCGTCCTGGGTCCTGCAGCCTCTTCTGGAGGCCTGTTGACCATGGTCGGGGTTGTGGGTCTGCAGGTGAACGCAATGATTGCAGCCTTCAACATGCTCCCGGTCAGTGTGCTTGACGGGAAGAAGGTGCTCGCATGGAACCCGGCACTCTTTGCAATCCTCATTCTGGCGGCATTCGGGATACTGATCGGGACATTCTACCTCTGATTTGACCGTATTGTTCCCGCCAGGACCGGTAAGCAAGGAATAAATAGCTCAACAATAATACAAATAAAATTGTTTTAAAACAAAAAATATTGAGGTGATACAGTGCATATTATGGAAGGATTCTTACCATGGCAGTGGTGCGTAGTGTGGTGGATTATCGCATTGCCCTGCCTGGTATTTGGCATTTACCAGCTAAAAAAAATCCTGGAAACGGATCGCGATGCCCTCCCGCTCCTTGGGGTGACGGGCGGATTCATCTTCATCCTCTCATCCCTGAAACTTCCTTCGGTCACCGGCAGCTGCTCGCATCCGACAGGGACCGGTCTTTCAGTGATATGTTTCGGACCGTGGATAACTTCGGTTATCTGCGCTATTGTGCTCCTGTTCCAGAGCTTCTTTCTTGCTCATGGTGGCCTCTCGGTACTGGGAGCGAATATCGTCTCTATGGGGGTTGTCGGTCCTCTTGCAGGTTACGCGGTATATCGGGCACTCCGTAATACCCAGATTAATATGTATCTGACGGTTTTCATCGTCTGTGCCCTGGCAGACCTGTTCACCTACTTTACCACTTCCCTCGAACTCGCACTGGCTTACCCTGCTCCTGCAGAGGTTGGTGGTGTGATGAGTTCCTTCGTCCTCTTCATGGGGATCTTTGCAATCACGCAGGTTCCTCTCGCCATCGTGGAGGGAATAGTTCTCGCGCTGGTGTTCAAGTACATCGTCCAGCTCAAACCCGACATTCTTCTTCGGTTGAAAATATTTCCAGAAGAGAAAATCAGAGCAGCCCGGGGTGAGGCCTGATGTCCTTCAAATACGGGCTGGAGATCATCGCCCTCCTCGCCATCATTGGATTCTGTAGCCTGTTCCTCTATACGAGTTCGATTATGTCCGATGCAGAATTTGCCGGTTCTGATACTGTGGGGTCCTCTCAAATCGCAGAACTGACAGGGAAAGCGGAAGAGGATTACCAACCTTTAATCGGACAATGGGTTCCCCCCAGTGGCGAGATAGAGTCCGCCCTGTTTGCCTTACAAGCGGCGATCGGGGGGATATTTGTCGGCTGGGTTTTTGGCTACTGGAAGGGTCAGAAGAAGACTGCATGAATCTACAGGAGTGTTTCCTGCATGTACGAAGAATTCCTGGAAGATATTGCCCAGACCAACGGTCTCAGGGAAGTGAATACCTATCTCAAACTTTTAGCCGGACTTGGGGCTATCTTTCTTTGTCTTCTCTCCCAGAGCTATATAGGGCCCCTTTTCATCGCAATCGTCCTTTCCGTTACAATTCTCTCACTAGCAAAAATTGATGCAAGGACATACGGCGGACTCTTTATATTACCTTTCACATTTGCGATCATGAGCGTCGCAGTGATCATCCTGATCTCCGGAGGGGAAGAAACATTCTGGAGCTGGAGTCCGTTCCCCTGGCTCTCGCTCTCACTCACGAGTGAAAGCATCAATGAAGGATTCTTTGTATTCTGCCGAGTAATTGGGGGGATGTCAGCCCTCATCTTCATCGCTCTCACTACTCCAATGACCGATCTTTTTGTTGTAATGAGGCAATGCCGAGTTCCTGAAGTGGTCCTGGATCTCGCCATGATGATATACCGCAGTATCTTCATGATAATGGACCAGCTAGTCCAGACATATCATGCCCAGGTGATGCGCCTGGGGTATGGATCATTCCGTGAATCGATCCAATCCTTCTCTACTCTGTGCGGATCAGTATTCATCGGAAGCTGGAGTGCCGGTGAAGATCTTATCCGTGCCATGGATGCACGCTGTTATGATGGGAAGTTTGCAGTTCTGGGGGAGACACGCCCGATTGAGGTGCTCCCCTTCATCACGGTGGCACTTTTCCTTGGAGTCTCTTCTGTCGTGGTCTTCCTTGCAAGGGATCTCCCCCTCCTGGGGGCGGGATCTTGAGCCGAATCATCCTCGAGGCACGGGATATCCGGTACCGGTATCCCCGGGGCATGGAAGCGATCAGGGGGATCAGTTTCCATATCAGGAGGGGAGAGAAGATCGCCGTCGTAGGACCAAACGGAGCAGGGAAATCAACCCTTCTGCTGCTGTTCAATGGCATGATCCGCCCCGATGCAGGGATGATGCTCTTTGACAATGAGCCGTTCGGGTATGACAAGGCCTCGTTGCGCACCTTGCGGAAGCGGGTGGGTTTTGTCCTCCAGAACCCGGACCGCCAGATCATCGCCCCGACCGTGTTCCAGGATGTCGCATTCGGCCCGGTAAACCTCGGCTACAGCGAGAGAGATGTGAAGCATGCGGTGGAGGGAGCACTCAGGTATGTCGGTCTCGAAGGATTCGAACGGCGCCCGCCCCACCAGCTCTCCGGAGGCGAAAAGAAACGGGTGGCGATCGCAGGAGTCCTCGCGATGGACCCTGATGTCCTCATCATCGATGAACCGACAAGCGGCCTTGATCCCTCGGGATCTGAGGATATCATGGAACTCCTGGATGAACTCAACACCCAGGGAAAGACCATCATCATCTCCACCCATGACATTGAACTTGCCTATCCCTGGGCCGACCGGGCGATACTGCTCCTTGAGGGGAAGATACTCCAGGAGGATGTCCCAGATGTGGCATTCGGGAGACCGGAATGCGTCAGGAAAGCCCACCTCTCGATGCCCACTCTCCTTGAGCTCTACTTTGAGCTCCAGAAACGAGGATTTTCCATGCCGGAGCGGAAGCCGAGAACCGTGCTTGATATGCTGAACGTGATCGACCGGGCTTTCCAGAACCGCCTCTGTTATACCGAACCGGGATCCATTACGGTCTTCAATGTCGATTCAGAAGGATTTGACTCGTTTGGGTGCTGGCTCAAGGAACATCCTGATCTGCCGGTCGGTGCTATGGGGACCCGTGCAAAACAGCTGGCACGGGATCATCAGATCCACATGGATTTTACCTATGGGGTCATCGACAAATGTATCCTGAAAGCGCTCCTCGGCGAGAACTCCGCAATTGTTACCACCGGGAGCATGGTCATGCGGGTTTCTGAGCGTGTGGCAGCCTTCGGAAAAGAGAATGGCCTCTTCATAGGGGTCTCGTTTTTTGATGCCGGCACGGGAGAATAGGATTGATCAGTCCCGGCTCATCCGTTCAATAACCCTGATAACCTCTTCCCCTTTGGCACGGGCATGGGTAAGCGCGGTGGGGTGTCCCCGTATTCCCCTGTAACGGTCCATGTCGTTTGCGATGATATTGTCATAATACTCGAATCCCATCGTGTTGAAGAATGCGGTTATTGCGGGGAATGCTGCATCAAAGACATTATCCCATGAGAGCCCGGCCGTTGATATGAAAATTCCCTTGCGCCTGTGAATTTCTTTATCGGTGAAGTAGAGTGACTTCAGTATGAATTTCCGGGCCCAGATATATTGGGAACGGTCTATCAGTCCCTTCAGCTCGGCCGTGATCCCCATACTGTATATCGGGGAAGCAACGGCGAGGCAATCGACAGAAAGGACCTGTTCCAGGAGAGGGACAGCCTCGTCCCTCACGATACATTCCCCTTCCTTGTGGCAGACGTTGCATCCGCGGCAGGGGGTATAATCAAGATCCTTTAAAATGATCTTCTCTACGGAACCTCCGGCGTTTGCAGCCCCCTCGAGAAAGGCATCAAGGAGGGTCTCGGTATTGCCGTGCCGGTGCGGACTTCCCGAGATGCCCAGAACTCTTACAGGCATGTGAAGGATCACCCTGCAAGCCTGGCCCTGATATCGGTGATGACCTCATGGGCAAGCAATCTGGCATCCCTCTGTGCCGAGGGGTGTTTCAGGATAGCCCCTTTCTCATCAACACCGTTCACCATCAGGTAACGGATGTCCTTATCCCTCACGTCTATCACATGAAAAAAGCACTTGACGGTAGGAAGTGCCCCATTGAATACATGGTCCCAGTTCTGCCCGGCAGAGGAGAGGAATATCCCGATCCGCTTCCCTTTCCGTTCGGGAGGGACGATCGGTAATTTCAGGACATATTTTCGTGATCGGAAGACCTGGAAGCGATCGATCAAGGCTTTTGCCTGGGAACAGATGCCCATGCAGTAGATTGGTGCTGAGAGAATGATCAGATCTGCATCGATAATCTTGTCATGGAGGGTATCCATGCCGTCCCGCTGGACACACCGGTTCAGGGTCTCGCAGGCATTACAACCCCTGCAGGGATTGACATCGGCATCGACCAGGATCACCTTCTCAATGTCAGCATCTTCTTCCTTCTGCATTGCATCAAGGACCCAATCAAGGAGTGCCTCTGAGTTGCCATGCCGCCGGGGACTTCCTGCGAAGGCCAGGACTTTGATCCGCATACGTCTCAAGTGGGGAGGCGTCCGACTTAAATGGTTGGATGAAGCATGAGGATCTTTTAAAACGTTGGGGGAATTGCGGTCTTGTGGGTTGGAAGACTACCCTAAAAAAGAGAAATTGCAGTTACAGTTTCTTGAAGCAGAGGTACCAATCTTTGCACTCGTACCCTTCCGAAAGCCGTTTGTCCATCTCGGCCTTGTTCTTTGGCGCAGGGACAACGACCTTGTCACCAGGCTGCCAGTTTGCAGGGGTGGCTATGCCGTATTTGTCGGTGGCTTGCAGGGATTTTACGAGGCGAATTATCTCCGGCATGTACCGCCCTGCCGTGAGCGGATAGTAGATCATGGCCCGCAGGATACCTTTGTCATCGATGAAAAATACTGCCCTGATTGCAGCCGTGCTGCTCTGGCCCGGGTGGATCATCCCATACTTTTTGGCAACATTCATGTCAAGGTCGGCGATGATGGGGAACGGAATATCGACTCCCATCTTCTCTTTCACGTTCCTTATCCAGGCAAGATGTGAATGCACAGAGTCAATAGAGAGCCCCATCAATTGCACATTAAGCGATTTCAACTCATCCGCAATCGCTGAAAATGCTATGAACTCTGTTGTGCATACGGGGGTAAAGTCCGCGGGATGAGAGAACAGCACCAGCCACTTCCCCTTGAAATCAGAGAGCTTCACCATGCCATTTGTGGTTAGTGCCTCAAAGTCGGGGGCTGGCTCACCAAGAATTGGCATTGCGTTGGATTCACCACACATCGTTTCTCACTCCTTCATGACTTCATCGAGCTGTGTCTTCCCGTAGACATACGCAGGCATTCCTGCCAGGAGAAATGCCACCCTGAGTGCCTCCTCGACCTCTTCTTTAGAGATCCCGAGCTTGGAAGCACCGATCAGCTGGGCATGGACCGCATGTTGATCCCGGAGCGATGCAGCGATGGCGATGGCAATCAGTTTCTTGCTCTTCCTGGAGAGGGCTCCGTCATCCCATATATGTCCCTCAAGCTTCATCACCATCTCAAACATCTTCGGGTCGTTCACCGTCAGTTCCTTGAAGAATTTCGGAACCTTGCCGATCATCTTCTCCAGATCCTTGATATCCTCTGCCATGGGGATCACCCCTGTATGAGATTCATCGGCTGGCCGCAGCAGACCAGTTCGCCACCGCCGACTTCCTTGACCACAACAACATTTCCACAGATTTCACACTCGAAAACCTGTCCTTCCTTGGAGACATTTACCATTCTGGAACACCTCTTTCTGACTTGTCCGTACAGCTCATGAATGTACCGGTCAGGGCAGTTCCCTGTATCCTGTATTGATAAGAAAAAGTTATGGGTTTCTCTGTTCAGGGTAGATCTTTGATCTGCCCTGTCCTCCCACAACCGTGTTGAAAACAATACGTTACTGGTTGCTCTTGCCCCGCTTCGGGGGGTTCATCGCATCTTCGGGGGTCTTAATATCCGGGCGGATGTGGTGCATCGGGAAGCACTGGTACTCCTCACAGGCACACTGCGGACACTTCCTGAGATCCTGTTCGGACTTATCGAGAGTCATCTCCCGACCGCAATCGATGCAGACGTACTTACCAGGACCGACTTTCTCTCCGGCTTTTGCTTTCTCTGCCAGTTTAATCACCTTACGGATATATAGATGGGGGACTTATTTATGACTTTTTATCGTTCCATTCTAACGGTGCAAAATGTTAAAATCGGGCAGGAATAAACGACAAATGTTCAGAGCGGGGGGTTCCAAAGCTATAAAGGAAACCTTACGTAACAGTCTAATTCATGGGAGCAAAGATAATTGCGCTTCTCGGAAGCCCTCTTTTGAGCGGGAATACGGCAAAATTGTTGGATCGGGCGATACAGGGAGCGAGGGATGCAGGGGCCGAGGTGGAGAAGATTGAGGTCACTAATCTCAATATCAGGGCATGCCGGGAGATCATGTTCTGCAGGGAGCATGAGACCTGCGCAATGAAGGACGATATGCAGGGAATATACGGGAAATTCCGCGATATTGACGGGGTCATCCTCGCCACTCCTGTTATGACCATGGGAATCCCGGGAATGTTGAAGTCGTTCATTGACCGTTTCCAGGTCTACTTCATGGCAAAATACGTGAGGAAAAAACCACTGGTCATCGAAGAAAAAAGAAAATCCAGGTTAGGCCTCTATCTCGGAATATCCGGCATGAATCTCCCCTCTGTCTTTGAAGGGGCAAAGATGACGGTCCATGCTTTTTTTGACATCATTGACGTGCAGTACTGGGATGATCTCCTCATAAGGGACATGGACACCCTCCAGGATCTTTCAAGACATCCCGAGTTAATGGATGATGCCTATGCAAAGGGGCGTGAACTCGGCCGGCACCTCATGGGAAGGGAATGATCAGATGAGCCCCCGCTCTTTCATCGAGAGCCATCCGGAATCGGTAACGATCAGATGATCCAGGAGACGGATCCCGACTATGGTCCCTGCATCGGCCAGCTGGCGGGTGATGGTAAGATCCTGACTGCTCGGCTCCAGGGTTCCTGAAGGGTGGTTGTGGACGCAGATAATAGATGCAGCCCGGTCGGTGATTGCATCGGCATAGACCTCGCGGGGATGGACAAGGCTGTGATTCAGGAGGCCCATCGAGATGGTCCGTGTCTCAATCGGTTCATTTGCACCGTTCAGCGTGATGCAGAGAAAGTGCTCCTGTTTCTTTCCCGATAGATGAGAGACGAGCGGGAGTACATCTGAAGGTGAACTGATCTTTGGTTTTCTCCCCTGCTGGCAATACCTTCTCCTGCCGAGCTCAAGGCAGGCGACGATCTGGGATATTTTTGCAGGCCCCATCCCCTTGATCCCGGCAAGTTCATGATATCCTACTGCATCTGGATTTCTCTCTATCATGTCAGAGATCTCTTTTGCAAGATCCCTAACGTTTCTACCAGGCACTCCGCTTCCGAGGATGGTAACAATCAGTTCCTGATCGCTGAGACACGTGACTCCTCTCTTCCGGATCTTCTCCCTCGGCCGGTCCTGTTCTTCGATATCCTGCATCTTTTTCATGTTCCACCTTCGAGGACAATCGCGATATCATCTGTATCTTCCCGGAATGAGAAAAAGAGTATGTTCTCCTATCAGTGGTCGGATCACCTGCAGTGTCAGCCTGAAAGGATACCTTGATGTAATTCGTTGCCACAGATAAGAGCATGGCAACAATGGAGAATGCAATGGAGGCATATGCCGGGGAGTCACAGGCAAACCGCAAGTATGCAGCCTTTGCAGATCAGGCTGAGTCTGAGGGTTTCAAAAATATCGCAAGGCTTTTTAAGGCAGCATCTGAGGCTGAAGCGGTCCATGCCAAGAAGCTCCTCAAGGCGATGGGCACGATCAAGACCACCAAGGAGAATATCCAGGGTTCAATTTCAGGCGAGACGCATGAATACACCGAGATGTATCCTGCGTTTGTCAAAGAAGCAGATGCCGAGAAGAAGAGTGACGTTGCACTGGTATTTACGTACGCCATGAAGGCAGAAGAGGTTCATGCCAACCTTTACAAGGAAGCAATGAATGCCCTGAACCATGGACAGGATCTCTCGAACCGGGCGGTTGTTCTCTGCCCCGTATGTGGCAACATTTTCCTCGGTCCCGCCCCTGAAAAGTGCCCTATCTGCAATGCAGTCAGGAAAGTATTCAAAACGATCGAATAACTTCCACTACCCCCAATTCATTTTTTTTCCCTCCGGATATCGGTCTCATCTCATGTTATTCAGGGAACGATGAGCGGTTCCTCCCATTCTGTTCTCCTGATACTGTCCAGCTCCCACACTTTAATTACCGGATAAAGGCAAACTCGATTTGCATGCCGAAGGTTACTGTATACTCAACCCAGAACTGCCCCTATTGCCGGATGGTAAAAGCGTTCCTCGAACGACAAGGGGTGGATTATCTCCCTGTGGATGTCGGGACTGACAAGGAGCAGGCAAAGAAGATGATCGAGCTATCCGGACAGTACGGGGTACCGGTCGTCACGGTTGACGATGAAGTGATCGTGGGATATGATGCCCAGCGCCTGAATGAACTGTTCGGAGAAGAGAAAGGAGGGGTAGTCTTCGATGTCCTGATTATCGGGGCGGGCCCGGCAGGCCTGACTGCAGGAGTATACTGTGCCAGGAAATTATTGAAGACTCTGATCGTCAGTGAGAACATCGGGGGCCAGGCTAGTGAGTCCTGGGCGATCGAGAACTACATGGGGTACCGGATGATTACCGGGGATGACCTGATGCGAAAGTTCGAGGAGCAGGTCAGGTCACTCGATCTTCACCTCGAGATCGATAAAGTGCTGATCCTCGACCGGAGCGGCAACGAATTTATCGTGAACACGGCGACGGGAGCAGCATACCGGGCCCGTGCAGTTATCCTTACCCAGGGCAAACAACCGAGGAAACTGGGGGTCGAGGGGGAGGAACGGTATCTGGGGCGAGGTCTCTCGGTCTGTTCGACATGCGACGGCCCGCTCTTCCGGGACAAGGTGGTTGCCGTTGTCGGGGGAGGGAATTCTGCGCTCCAGACTGCGATCGAGATGAGCGGAATTGCCCGGGAGGTGCACCTCATCGTGAGAAGTACTATAAAGGCGGATGAGGTCTATGTCAGGGCATTTGAAAAGAAATCAAATATCATCACCCATATGAACAGCGTGGTGTCCCGTCTCCAGGGCAACAGCATGCTTTCCGGAATCACCTTGAAGGACCGCGCTTCAGGAAAAGAGACCGATCTGCTGGTGAACGGATTGTTTGCCGAGATAGGATGGATCCCCAATACCGCTTTTCTGGAAGGGATCGTGGACATGAATCCTGACATGGAGGTTGTGATCGATATCAACTGCCACACCAGCGTTCCCGGCATCTTTGCTGCAGGGGATATCACAAATATCAGGACAAAACAGATTATCACGGCGGCCGGGGAAGGGGCAAAGGCAGCACTCTCCGCATACGAGTACCTGATGAAGTGATCCCTCTCCCCCTAGACCTCTTTTCTGAAGACCACGATCCGGTTGGTATTCGTCCCCGAGGCGTTGTTTCCTATCCCCCAGATATGGGATGTTTTGGTAAACTGCTGGAGGTTGACAAGGATACCAAGGGGCACAAATCCTGCCGCAGCACCGACGGGAAGCACCTGTTCATCCAGCAGGATACTCCCCCCCCGTACCTCTCCGACTTCGAATGCGACATACCCCCCGGGAACCGTGATCCTGAACAGTTCTCGGAAGGTACTCCCCATCGCGTTACACCAGTCTGCTAGAGACCGGGTCACGGTAAGGCCGCGTTCTACTGCTACCGCATCGATCCCGCAAAACCAGCACCGTAACCAGTTGTCCTTCGCATACTGGACCGTGTCAAGGAAGGGAGGTGAAGTGACCGTCAGGGTGACCGATTCATCCGGGATTGGTGTGGTTGAGCCGGAATCTCCTGTCATGAAGAGGCCGCTTTTTCCTGCATTGTTCAGTCTGGTGCGTTCTTCCGGGGTGAGATCCCTGACAAGCGATCGGGTCTTTCTCAGGATAAGGTCCCGGATATTCCGGTACTCCGGCACCTGGGCTCTCCGCTGGTTGATCAGGACCTGGCGTTCCGGGGAGACGGCCTGGTTTGGAGGGAGGGTATATACCGAGAAGAAGCCTGCGGAATGGCCGGTCAGCCTGCTGGTTGCCACCATCCGTATCCATGAATCGACAGAATCCATTCTTCCGGTTTCTTCCCGGTTGATGAGATACTGGCGTAAGGATACAATCTCACCCTCCGTCTTTTGATCGTAAAACATGGAGAGGTCTATCTCGGCTCTCTCGCCGGTTCCCGCTGGAATCTCTGCCATTCGTGCGGCGACCTGCTTTTCGGCAGGGATGAAGAACCTGGGCCTTGTGAGGATCCGGCTGAGGGGGTTAGCATCATTGGAGGCGATCTGCCTCCCAAGCAGGCCGGCCTCGATCACGGTTGTTCCCCTCCCCGAGAACGGGTCATAGATCCTGGAGCCAACCCCTGTCAGGTTTTTGATGAAGAAGTGGGGGAGCTGCGGTTTGAAACAGGCCCTGTAGGAGATTTCATGGACAGAAGATGCCTTCCTCTGAGCCGAGGTCCAGAACTCACCGGAATAACGGGTGATTCTGATACCCGCAATATCGATAGTCTCTCCATCGTGAAAAGGACAAGACCGGAGTACCAGGTTCTTGAATTCGCTCTCTGAATCATCATCGGGATTCATGGAGATTTTCCGGATCAATTAATCAGCAGCCTTTCTTATCAATACCAACCCTGAACCCGCGATCGGATACCTTATGGGGCTTTATTACCAACCACCAATCATATGCGCGAGATCCCCCGAAAACTGGTCCATATTATTTTCGGGCTCGGAATCGCCGCCCTTATCCAGCTTACCCCTCTACATATCGCGCTTCCTGTGCTCATGACCGGAACTTTTGCCGGGATCATCATCCGGGATGCCCTTGTGCGGGGGTTCCGGGTGCCGCTGATATCGGTCCTTGTTGACAAGCTTGAACGCGAGAACGTCCGACCGGGAAAAGGAGCACTCTCCTTTGCCCTGAGTTCGCTCTTCTGTCTTGTACTCTTCGAAAAGGAAGTGGTGGTTCCTGCTGTTGTAACCCTTTCTCTCCTGGATGGTGTGGCGACACTGGCCGGTTATTATTTTGGGAAACATCCGGTTGTCGGAAAAAAGACTGCGGAAGGAACCATTGCAGGGATTGGAGTCACCTTTTTCGCACTGCTTCCGCTCCTGCCCCCGGTCCAGGCAGCAGTTTCAGTACTCCTCGCCGGTATAACGGAGCTTCTCTCGCCCGTTGATGATAACCTTACCATCCCGGTAATTGTCTGCATAGCATTGACCCTGATGGCAAGAATCTGAAAAACAGGGATGACCTAACAGGTCTCTTTTTGGGCAGTTCTCCGATCTTTTTCTTTGTACCCCTCAAGGAGCACCGTGGCCACGTTCTTGACCGGTTTATCGGTATGTTCCTTTATGTGGAACTCGCAGAAGGGGCAGGAGCTGATAACCAGATCTGCCCCGGTTTTATCTATCTCATTTCGTCGGTTCTCCCCCAGTGCGGCAGCCTCCTGGGGCATCCCAGACCGCACTCCTCCGCCCGAGCCGCAGCAGATCGCCGGCATCTCTACGAGGTCGACAACCTTACTGATCAGTTCCCGCGGCTGTGTCCGTATCCCCTGTCCTCTGAGGAGATGACAGGGATCGTGGTAGGTGGCTTTTATCGGGAGTCGTGCAGGGGGCTCAATCCCGTACCTGAGGAGTACCTCGTTGATGTCCATCACCTTGAACGGTGTCCGGTAATCGTTCTTCAGGGTCGATCCGCACCCTGCACACATGGTCATCACGGTGTCAATATTCCGGAATACATAGGCGTTGATATTCCTGCTCTTGAGGGTGTCAAGAAATTCAATCTGGCCGGTCCTGATGAGAGGTGATCCGCAACAGACCTGCTCCTTTGGTATGATAACCCGGATGCCATTCCGCCTTAGAACTTCCATGGCATCAAGGGCAGTCTGGGGAAGACGCATATTGTACATACAGCCGACAAAGAACCCCACAGTGGCTTTTACCTCCCCCTCGGGTTCAAGGATTTCTGGTACTTGCTCAAGGAACGTCGTCCCGGTCCGGTCTACACTCCTCCCAGTCTCCCTTACCAGTTTCTCTACCTCCTGGTGACGAGGCAGGGTAAGCCCTTTCCGGTTGGCAAGAGCCCTCAGTTTTTCGATAGCTTTTCCCGGGATCTCAATATTTTTCGGGCAGACTTTCCAGCAGGACTGGCATGATGTGCAGGTGAACAGTCCTTCACTCACTGCTTCAGTGACACGGTCGCAGGTATCCCTGGGATCTAGGGAGAGGCGCATATCCTCCCGCATCGCAGCAGGCCCCGCAAAATCGATCACTTTGAGTGCAGGACAGGCCGATACGCAGGCGAGGCACTCGATGCAGCTTCTCAGTGGCTTTATCGCCTCCACCTCATCAGGAGCAGGCATCCGGAATTCTGCACCCGGGACAAGAGAAGAGATACGATCGAGATAGGGTTCCATATCCACGATGAGATCTTTTTTGATCGGGAGGTCGAGCGGCTCGATAATCATCTCGTCACGAGCTTCCTCCATGCAGGCGAGGACCGGCTGACCGTTCAGCTTCACGGCACAACTCCCGCATTGGCCAGAACCGCAGCAGTAGCGGTACGAGAGTGAGGGATCGTGCTCATCATGGATGGCATGCAGCACATGGAGGACTCGAGCTCCTTCCTTGACACTTACAAGGTAATTCTGGAGATGGGGGGTGGTATCGGATGATGGGTCAAACCGGAATACCTTGACGGAGATCTCTCTCATGTCACAGCCCTCGTTTCGATCCCTTCCCGCGACAGCGAGAGATAGGTATGCCCATAGGGGGAGTGTTCCGGATCCCAGTTCTGGGAGATATCGCGCCTGAGATGTGCTCCCCGCGATTCCTTCCGAAGCAGGGCAGATCTGACCACCAGCGAGGCAGTGGTCAGCATATTCTGGAGAATGCAACATTCGGCGAAATTTGCCGGTGATGCTGCCTTCGGATTGAGTGTCTGCAGGTGCCTGATTATCCCCAGTGTCTTTTGAAGGTCGGGACCGTTCCTGAAGATACCTGCCCCCTCCCACATTGTGGTCTGGAGAGAGCGGACGATGGCCGATGGCGCAACGTCCCCCTGATTGAATGAGGAGATACGCTGTTCTGCATCCTCGATCATCTTCTGATCCGCTGCCTTTTTCCGCTCTTTTACCCTCCCTGCCGCCTCTCCTGCTCGTTTACCAAAGACCTGTGTTTCAGCGAGGGCATTTCCACCAAGCCGGTTCGCACCATGAACCCCCCCCGATACTTCCCCGCAGGCATAAAGGCAGGGAAGTGTTGTCTCTCCCATCGTTGTTATCCGGAGCCCTCCCATGATATGGTGGGCAGTAGGGGCGACTTCCATGGGGACATCACGGATATCAATCCCGAACTTGAGGAACTGCTCGAGCATGACCGGTAGCCTGCTCTCTATCTGGGATCGGGGGAGGTGCGTCACATCCAGGTACACTCCCCCGTTTTTCGTCCCTTTTCCCTCCAGAATCTCGGTTGCAATCGCCCGTGCGACCACGTCTCTTGTGGAGAGTTCCATGCGCTCGGGATCATAGCGTTTCATGAACCGCTCTCCCTCCACATTCTTCAGGATCCCCCCTTCCCCACGAACTGCCTCGGTGACGAGTCTTCCCCGTGCATCATAGGGATAGACTGCTCCTGTCGGGTGGAACTGGATCTGCTCCATGTCGATCAGCTCGGCACCTGCGTTGTACCCGATGGCATATCCGTCACCCGTCCCGCTTGAAGAGTTCGTGGAAATATCATATATCCGGGTACCTCCCCCTGTGGCAAGTATGGTGGCATCCGCAAGCATGACCCGGATCGCTCCCTGCCGGTCGAGACCGATTGCCCCGCTCACCCTCTGACCCTCCTGCAGGAGTGAAATGACGGTGACTTCGTTCTCAATCCGGACACCGGTACCATGGAGCCGGTCGACCAGGGTTGATATCATCTCATGGCCGGTACGGTCACCGGCATAGCAGGTCCTGGGGAACCGCTGCCCCCCGAACGGTCGCTGGGCAACTTCACAGCTGTCCGTAACATCAAAGACGGCTCCCCATTCCAGGAGATCCCTGATCCGCTGCGGTGCTTCATGAACGAGGATCTGAACGAGTTCAGGGTCATTGAGATACGCACCACCCTTCAGCGTATCTTCATAATGTATCTCACAGGCGTCGGCCTCCCTGAGGACAGCATTGTAACCCCCTTCTGCCATCGTTGTGCAGCCCCCCTTTCCGGTGAGGGTCTTTGAAACGAGCATGGTCTCGCCGTATCCTGCAGCCTCAATCGCCGCACGGACACCTGCACCGCCACTCCCAATCACGAGTACATGCGCCGTATCCACCGCGTCAGAATGCATCTTATTAGTACGTGCGTCATATACTACTATAAATAGATGCGAAGGACTGTGTGAGCCCGGATGAGGTTTTTAATGAAGTTTGGCGGCACTTCAGTGGCCGATGCAGCGACCGTCAGGAAGGTTGTGGATATCGTTGAAGGATACCGGAGGGAAGGTCATGAACTTGCGGTGGTGGTATCGGCCCAGCGGGGAGTTACCGACCAGCTCATCGCAACCGCCACCGAGATAGCCGGAAGCCGCAATGCTCCTGCCATTGATCCCCTCATCAGCTCTCTCCGCCTCCGTCACAAATCCGTACTTGCGGAGGTCGGATCGGATTTTGAGGAGGAGGTCAGCGGAGAGATGGAAGAGAGGCTCTGTGAACTCGGCAACATGCTGCATGCCGTTCATAATCTGAGAGAGCTAACTCCCCGCTCCCTTGACTATATCATCACCTACGGGGAACGGCTCAATTCCCTTGTCGTGTCTGCAGCGTTGAGACAGCGGGGTATCCCCTCGCGTGTGATGGATGGATGCGAGGCAGGGATTCTGACGACGACCCAGCATGGAGAGGCTATGGCCCTTCCGGAGAGCCAAGGGAGGATCAGGGGCAGGGTGCAGCCGCTGCTCACCGGGACGGTCCCGGTCATTATGGGATTCATGGGGTGCACCGAGAAGGGAATCATCACCACCCTCGGCAGGAGCGGGTCGGACTATTCCGCGGCGATAATCGGTGCAGGAATCGATGCCGGGGAGATCTGGATCTGGACCGACGTGGATGGAATCATGACCTCCGATCCCCGCCTGATTTCAGATGCAAGGGTGATACCATCCCTCTCCTACCTTGAGGTGATGGAACTCTCGTTCTTCGGCGCAAAGGTGATGCATCCCCGATCCATCGAACCCGCCATGAAGAAGAATATCATCGTGCGGGTCAAGAACACCTTCAATCCATCTCATCCCGGAACAGCAATAGTCAGGGGCGAGAAACGCGACAGCCGGGTGGTAAAAGCGCTCACCTACATCGACAAAGTAGCCCTGATCAATATCTGCGGGGCACAGATGATCGGACGCCCGGGGGTGGCAAGGGCAATCTTCTCTGCGCTCGCCGAAAAAGAGGTGAACGTGATGATGATCTCGCAGGGATCGAGCGAGGCCAATATCTCTCTGATCATTGATGAGAGTCAGCTCATGCCCGCTACTGAAGCACTGGCATCAATTGTAAAAGAGGGGCTCGTCCGGGAGGTGACATCCAACCGGGACGTCTGTGCGGTCGCCGTGGTCGGTTCCGGGATGGCGGGCGCCAAAGGGACTGGTGGCCGGATATTCACGGCTCTTGGGAACGGGGGGGTGAACGTGATGATGATCTCGCAGGGTTCATCCGAGGTAAATATCTCTTTTGTCGTGAAACAGGCAGACGGCCCGAAGGCAGTCCGGATCCTCCATGATGAGTTCCGGCTGTCAGAGGAGGATTATGCCTGAATCCTTCTCATACCGGGATGCTGGTGTGGATATCGATCAGGAAGCAGAGGGAATCAGGGCACTGATAGCAGCGCTGACATTCAGGAGGAAGGGCCGTTTCTCGATGATGGGAAGCGTAGGGCATTTCGCCGGCCTCATCGATTTTGGTGAAATGTCTCTTGCGCTCACCGTGGATGGGGTGGGGACAAAAATGCTCGTTGCCGACAGGGCACAGGACTGGAGTAGTGTCGGTATTGATTGCATTGCCATGAACGTGAATGACCTGTACGTCATGAACATGGAACCCGTCGCATTCGTAGACTATATCGCCACGGATTCCATATCGATAGAAAAAATGGCCCAGATCGGCAGAGGCTTGAACGAAGGGGCCCGGCTGGCAAATATCGATATCGTGGGAGGAGAGACTGCAACCCTGAAAAATCTTGTTGCCGGTCTCGATCTTGCTGGAACGTGTCTTGGCATCCAGAAAAAGGGGCAGATTATCACCGGCGACCGGGTTGTTCCGGGGGATCTCATCATCGGGGTTCCATCATCAGGAATCCACAGCAACGGGCTGACGCTTGCCCGGAGGATTGTCGATTCCCACGAAGCATGGGAGGAGCGGCTCTCCAATGGAAAGACGCTCTGCCAGGAACTCCTCTGCCCAACCCGGATCTATGCAGAAGTGCTTCCCGTCTGCAGGGAGACGGTGGTGACCGGCATGTGCCACATCACCGGGGGCGGTCTGCACAATCTTAACCGGATAACAAGGTTTGGTTTCAGTATCGACAACCCGATAGAGCCGCCGGAAATTTTCCGATGGCTCCGCGAAGCGGGTTCGGTCAGCGACCGGGAGATGTACCGGACCTTCAACATGGGTATGGGTTATACCCTCATCGCACCCGAGAGCAGCCTTCCGGCCATTACCGCTCTGGTCCCGGATGCCCGACCCGTGGGAACAATAACCGAACAGCCAGGTATCAGGCTGTCGGGTGAGAAATTCACGTGATGGTATCAGGAGAGCTCTTCGAGGTCATCCTCAATCACCTCAATCCTGCAGACCTTTGCCTTGTCAGCAATGATGGCACTGTTTCCTGAAAGATCCTCGATGACAAGTGTGGCTGTGAGCCTGCCTTCCCTTACCATCTCAAGCGATCCCTGAAGCGATCTTATCCTCTCACGCTCATCAGCAGTCTCCGCCCATGAGAGGAGGCTCTGGAGGACTTTCCCGATACGATTCAGTACTCCCTCGACGTTTGAGACAAATCCCTCACACGCGGGGCCGGGGTCGATCCTGACCCCCAGCTCAGGTATCGAGATGGTGCCGGTCATGCTCCGGACCACCCGTATCATCATATCATCGGGAGATTCGATGCTGAGTTCCCAGCGCGAAGGTTCAGTATGCTTGAGCAGCTGCGTGTCAGCAAGACGATAGCCACAGGTGGGACAGAGCGCAGAGATGATCAGAATCTCGGAAAAATAGGGGATCTCATCAGTCTGGTACAGATATGGTATCTCGGTTTGACAGACAGGGCACGGACCGGGTACAAGGGTCCGCACCTATTCGACCCCTCCGATCTTGTCACGGGAGATCTTCACCGAGTTCGGGGTGATGACTACATATCTCTGGTCACCGAGACCGATGATATCCCCGTTCACGTCCTTGGCAACCTCTTTTAAGTCCTTCAATACCCTTTCGTACATGACCTTGTCCATCTTGAGGCGTGAAATATCGGCGATAACGACGTTCCCGTTATAGATCTCATCCTTTATCCTCGGGCTGTCCTTGATATCTCCTATTGCGGCTATCTTAACAAACATGGCAGGGGCTGACGCTTCGGCCTGTTCGAAGGCTTCAAGGTCGAGATCCATGTAGTCGTCCTCAGTGGAGGGGGTTGACTTGCCCAGAATCGAATCGAGAAACTTTACCATGGGGAAAAATGTCTTTTATTTTTTATTTAATAGTATCTATTTCAAAAATGGCGGTATTCATGGCTGGTATTACTCCTGGAGGATTTTACCGCTCCTAAAATTCCACGTTCCAGAGGTCGTCACCGATATAATGGAGTGTTTTTACCATCTTGCCAGCTGTTTTCCTCATCAGATCGCCAGCATCATAAAGGGCAACACCAAGCGCAAGTGGTTTTCCATGCCGCTCTTCCACCACCTGTACGGGACAACCTGCCTTCACATCTTCAGTAACTGAAACAATTCCGGGCCGCATGATATCTGCCCCGTTGACGACAAAAGGTACCGCCCCCGAATCGACAACAATCCGCCGTTCCGGAAAGGGATGTTCGAGCAGGCCCTGAAGGGTGGGAAAGACCCACTCCCCCGAATCCATGAGCTGGGGTTTCTTGTCGATGAGGTACAGCGCAAAACCTGCATTCGTCTCGAGTATTTCGACCCGATCGCTCATGAAGAGTGCAGCGGACTCCCCTATCTGGGCACAAAGCCCGGAAAAGAGGGCTGATGCCTGTGATTTCCTGATGCTGTGCCTTTTTCTCCCGGTGATCTTCGCCATCGCGTTCCACTATATTTCTCGTCCCGATCATGAAAAAGCATTTCAGCAAGAGTGGTGTATATGAGTGCGATAAGACAGGTACACTTCCTTGAGGGAGCCCGGGCGCTCGCCAAGTTTTAAGTATCTTTCTTACGCACATATATTACTCCACAGTGATGGAACACAGGGAATTCGTATGACAAAACGGCCGTTGGATATTTTGGATCAGGTGCTGAACCGGCAACCCGTAATCGTCTCCCTCAAGGGCGGCAGGGAACTTCGTGGCGTATTGCAGGGATATGACGTCCATATGAACCTTGTACTGGATAAAGCGGAAGAGGTTGAGGGTGGGCAGGCGCGGAGCGTCGGGACCCTCATCGTCCGCGGCGACAATGTGATCTATATCTCTCCATCCATGGACTGATAGTGCGGAAGGTGAAGCATGTCAAAGGGCACTCCATCAATGGGAAAGCGTTCAGGCAAGGTCCATATTGCTTGCAGAAGGTGCGGGAGCATCTCCTATCATCTGCGGCACCGGACCTGTTCTGCATGCGGGTTTGGTAAAAGCACGCGGATGAGGAAGTACAACTGGATAAACAAGAGACCAAAGATCCCGACCCATTAGAGAGCGACCATGTGTGGAATCGTTGGCATCAGGGATGCTGGCGGTGTGTCGTTCTCACTCTATTATGCATTGTTTGCTCTTCAGCACAGGGGGCAGGAGAGCGCAGGGATCTCCACTTTTGATGGGGTTCAGATCTATAAACACAAGGGGCAGGGTCTTGTTGCCGAAGTCTTCGATCCAGCACTGTTGCGGGGGCTTGAAGGCTATGTTGGAATAGGGCATGTACGGTATCCCACGACCGGAGCAAACAAGCCGGAGAACGCACAGCCGTTCAATTTTCTTTTTCGTGATCACATCATCTCCATTGCCCATAATGGCAACCTCGTGAATGCCTGCGAACTCAGAGACGAATACGAGGCACGCGGGCAAATCTTCTGCACGACCACGGACACCGAGCTGATCGCAAAGGTGATCACTGACGAGATGAGCACATCGGGATGCATCGAGGACGCAGTTCACCGGTGCATGCGGATACTCAAAGGTTCGTATTCTGTTGTCCTGATGATGGACGGGATACTGTACGGATTCAGGGATCCGCTTGGAATCAAGCCCATGTGCATCGGAAAGACCAGCCAGGGGATCGTGCTGGCATCGGAGAGTGTGGCGGTCGATGCCCTTGGTGGGACGTTCCTTCGTGATCTGAAACCTGGGGAGCTGGTATGTATCGATGAGGATGGGATGCGCGCCATGCAGATAGCAGTATCGGACTGCCGTGCCCACTGTATCTTTGAATACATCTATTTTGCAAGGGCCGACTCGATTCTTGATGGTGCCCTTGTTTATGATGTAAGACGGAATATCGGAGGAAAGCTCCATGAAGAAGCTCCCGTCAATGCCGATTCCATATGCCCGGTCCCGGATTCAGGGACCGCATATGCTATCGGATATTCAAAGACATCCCATATCCCGTTCGTAGAAAGTCTCATGAAAAACAGGTACATGGGAAGGACCTTTATCATGCCCTCGCAGATTGAGCGGGAGAAGGCCGTCAGGATGAAACTGAATCCGATTGGCGATCACCTGAAAGGGAAGTCAATCGTACTCGTCGATGACAGTATTGTCCGGGGGACCACGTCACGGAGGATCATCAATATCATCCGCGACGCCGGTGCAAAAGAGGTGCACGTCAGGATTGGATCTCCGGCCATCAAGGCTCCCTGCTATCTTGGTGTTGACATCCCCACCCGTGAGGAGCTGATTGCCAGCGACAAGAACGAGGAAGAAGTCCGGGGACGAATCACGGCAAACTCCCTCCACCATATCTCCCTCGAAGCATTGGTTGAATCCATCGGGATAGAAAGAAAACACCTCTGCACAGGATGTCTCACCGGGTGTTACCCGGTTTCCATTACAGGGGAACAGTCACAACCTCCCGCAATAGATTTCCTTGACGGGACCTACCAGACAAAGCTCGAGCTCTTTGAATAACGACCTTTGCGCAAAACTTTTTTAAAAGTAAGTAGCGAGGGATGGATTTGAACCATCGGTCTACGGGTTATGAGCCCGTCGGGATATCCTGACTACCCCACCTCGCTTCCGGCAGGAGTATAATATTGACAATCTCGGGACATATAGTTTACTCCTGTAGTCCGGGACAGATCCCTCTGGGCAGGGATTAAATGGTCTACCACCAAAAGGATTTCATGGATGATGAGCTGCAGCGTATCAGGGAAAAGAAACTCCGTGAGATGACGGAGCATCTCCATGGGGCAGAGGTTCCCCTCGTACATCCTGTCAATGCCGCAAACTTCCGCCAGCTGCTTACGGCCAATCCGTTTCTTGTCATAGATTTCTGGGCTGAGTGGTGCGGGCCATGCAGGTTGGTTGCTCCGGTGATTGAAGAACTTTCCCGCGAATTTGCCAGCATCGTTACCTTTGCAAAGTGCAATACCGATGAAAACCCCGGTATCGCGGGAGGATTTGGAATCACCGCCATCCCGACTATCATCCTGTTCAGGGACGGGACGGCAGTTGATATGGTGGTGGGGGCTTATCCCAAAGAGGCTTTGAAGGCTCGGATCAAGAAAGCATTTCACCTTCCCTGACACGTGATTCTGCAGCATCACCACTATCCATCCTATTATATCACCAGATTGCAGTATCATAATGAGATGGTGAATCCCATGCGCCTGATTGTGGGGCTTTCCGGGGCCAGCGGTATCATCTACGGTATCCGGATGCTCGAGGTCCTGCACGACCTCAAAATCGAGACCGATCTTGTGATGACTGGTATGGCCGAGAAAATGGTGGAGATCGAGACAAGCCGGAGTGTTGAGCAGGTCAGGGATTTTGCAACACGGTGCCATGATAACAGTGATTTCACTTCAGTGCTTGCGAGCGGAGGGTACCGGACGATGGGGATGGTGGTCCTTCCGTGCAGTATGAAGACCCTGGCCGGTATCGCCTGCGGATTTGCCGACAACCTTCTCCTCCGGGCTGCTGACTGCACCCTCAAGGAACGGCGGCCGCTCATCCTCGTTCCGAGGGAGACACCCCTGAATCTGATCCAGCTGAAGAACATGGTTACCCTGGCTGAATCAGGGGTTACCATCCTCCCGGCAGCGCCAGGGTTCTACCACCGCCCTGAAACGATAGATGACCTGGTCGATCATATCGTCGGGAAAACGCTTGACGTATTCGGTGTCGATCATCACCTGTATCACCGATGGCGCCAGGATTTCTGAACGTTCTCCCTGTTTTATCTAAAAATCCCGATATTTTTAATCATATGATTCTCTGAAAGGGGACAAGTGTCCACCATGAGAGTGGCGGAAGATCTTCACATAAACCCCCGTAGTCGATACTCTGTCGAGAATAATGTGTGAAGTGCCCATGATACCAATGGATCACAAACCGTCCGAATGAACATCTCGGATTGTGATGTTAATGCCAAATGGCGGAGCTACATCCATTGGAAAAAAGGGGGGTATCAGGCAGTCTGCGCTCCCGGTGCGCATCCTCCCCGCAGATACTGGAGAGAGAGGATTGTGATTGCTGAAAGGGGGAGCGCGATAACGATCGGATCTATGGCACTCCAGGGATATGCGAGGACTCCTACTGTTCCGAGGAGGGCTTTTGAGAGGCCGAACACGGCTGCATACTTTGTATTGACAAAGAAAGCCCAGATGAACCAGGCAAGCGCTCCGATGACAAGGCTTGCTTTCGCTGCCAGGGGATCCGGTCTTTTGCAGTACACCGCAACAGCGAAAATGGGGAGGAATGCAGATGCACAAAGACCCATGAACATTGCAGTTGCTATCGCGATGATACTCCCCGGCATCAGGAATGCGATGATAACACTGATAACGATCATTGCAAGGACCCCTGCCTGGTTTGCACGGAGGGAGAGGGCACACTCCCTCCCCCTTCCCCAGACATCGCAGATCAGGGCGGTTCCCATTGCATGGAATTGGGATGACAGGGTTGACATCGCCGCGGCGAGGATGGTCACC
>JAKLGZ010000197.1 GCA_022710385.1 Methanoregula sp. | reverse complement strand
AAGATCCCGGTCAACACGAGCGGGGGCTTAAAGTCCTGCGGCCACCCGGTCGGGGCAACCGGCATCAAGCAGGTCTGCGAGATCGTCCAGCAGCTCAGGGGGGAGGCCGGCAAACGCCAGGTTGATGGCGCAAAGATCGGCATGACCCACAATGTGGGCGGCACGGGTGCGACCGTGGCCGTCCACATCCTCGGGAGGGCCTGATATGACCGTAGCACGATTCTGGAGAAAGATCCCCCAGCGCTACAACCTGATCGGGACAAGATGCGAGCGGTGCGGGCGGCACTTCTTCCCCCCGCGGACCTTCTGTCCCGACTGCCGCAGGGCAGGAAAGATCGTGAACCACAAGTTTTCCGGCACGGGTACGGTTGTTACGTATACCGTCATCCATACGGCAAACGAGCAGTTCGAGGCCTATACCCCCTACGTGCTTGCGATCATCAGGCTCGATGAAGGCCCGCGGATGACAGCCCAGATCATCTGCAGCCCCAAAGACGTGAA
>JAKLGZ010000196.1 GCA_022710385.1 Methanoregula sp. | reverse complement strand
GGGGCGGGGGCGGGGTTGCAGCGGGCATCGGCCACCAAGCGGATGTTGCTGAATTGCCCCTGCTCGACCGCCACGCAATCACCGATCCGCTTGCCTGCCTGGTCGGAAATGATGCGGGTGGTTGTCCTGCCGTCGATGAGAACGGTGTACTCGAACGCCTGCGAACGTGTGGCGAGCGTGGTGACGCCGCGACCGGCGGCAGCACCGCCCAGGGTGCGCAACGCACGGTTGCTGCTGGACTGCCCGCTACCGGTGGCCAGGCCAACGCCGCCGCCGACGAGCGTGCCGACATTCTGAGCGGTCGAATTGTTCACCGTGGTCGGGACGACGTTGGTGATGCGCCCGTACTGCACACGCGACTGGGCATCGGCAAGCATCGGGATCAGCGAGAGGGCAAACACTGAGGCGAGCTTTGAAGTGTAGGCAAACGGGATTCGGTTCATTGATTTACTCCAGAGTGATTGACGGTGTCGATGTGGAGATCAGACAACCTGCCCCACGCACTACAAAACC
>JAKLGZ010000195.1 GCA_022710385.1 Methanoregula sp. | reverse complement strand
GTTCTGCATAGGCATCGTGCTGGTGGATGCTCTCTTCATTGGTCTGTTTGATCGTGACGACGGAATCTCCCGAAAGGTATACGAAATCGGCGAGCACTTTTTTTGCCATTTCACGGACGCAATCTTCGACAAACCGGGGATTCTTATGAGCAGCAAGGACGACGTGACTCTCATCGCCCCGTTTCAGCAGCTCATAAATGCCCGAACTCATCGAATCCTTCAGGATCCGGATGATCTTCTCAAGGTCAACATGCTGGTCATCATCGGTTTCAATGCAGAGAAAACCGCGACCGCGCTGGTTATGGGTTGCCATCGGCACTTCGTCAAAGAACTCGTCAATGACCGTATTCCTGACCCCGAGATCCTGCAGCACGTGCATTGCCCGCTCTTTCATGATATTCTGGGCGCAAGGACAGGCGGTCATTCCGGTAACCTCAGCGCCGATACTCTTCCTGACAATCGGGGCCCGGAACGTCCGGCGCGCGATCGCTCTCGCATGGACCTTTACGATTTCAT
>JAKLGZ010000194.1 GCA_022710385.1 Methanoregula sp. | reverse complement strand
CGTGATTGCCGATGCCCTTGAATGTGCAGCACGGGCCCCGACTGCCGTGAATGTCCAGCCATGGCTTTTCGGTGTCGTCCGGGACAAAACCCTGCTCTCAAACCTCGCAGCCCTGACAGACCATGGCCGGTTTATTGCGGACTGCCCGCTCTGCTTTGCGGTATTTGGTGAGAAGAACCAGAACTACTACCTCGAGGACTGCTGTGCAGCAACCGAGAACCTGATCATTGCGCTCCAGGCTCACGGGATCAGCTCCTGCTGGGTGGCGGGCGATAAAAAACCGTACGGGGATGCGGTGCGAAAACTCCTTGCTGTACCGGAAGGGTATACGCTCGTGTCTCTCGTCGCAGCCGGTACCCCGGTGGAAATTACCATCACCCCGAAAAAGGAGATGAAGCATATCGCCTTTTACGAAACCTTCAGGAAAGATTAATCATTTTTTACCGTGCTGGTAGCGGATAACGAAAAAAGAGGCCTGCTGTCATTTCTTATAAAAAAACCCTACCGATTTGGATTT
>JAKLGZ010000193.1 GCA_022710385.1 Methanoregula sp. | reverse complement strand
AACCGTGATTCCGGACCTTACGAATTGAAAACGCAAGGTCTTTTTCCCCTGCACCGAAACCGTGTGGGTATGTCCACCAGATCTCTCTGTCCTGTTGCCTTCCTTGCACTCGCGCTGCTGCTTGCGGCAGCCGGCTGCACCGGCACGTCATCGCCCGTGCAGGAGAACGCGTCTGTCCCGCAGAAGACCTATATTGTCGGGATCGATGGCCAGTACCAGCCGTTCAGCTACATCGATTCCAATGGCGTCGCACAGGGATTCGATGTCGATTCCATGCGCTGGATCGCAGAGAAGAAAGGGCTCACCGTGACCTTCCAGGCGACCGCATGGGACGGCATCATCCCGGCTCTGCAGGCGAACAAGATCGACCTCATCTATGCCGGGATGACCATAACCCCGGAGCGGGCTGCACAGGTCAACTTCTCGGAACCGTACTGGGAAGTGAACCAGGATGTCGTGGCACGCAACGACTCTGTAATTTCGCTCGATGACGTGAAGGCCGGTAAAGCCATCATCGG
>JAKLGZ010000192.1 GCA_022710385.1 Methanoregula sp. | reverse complement strand
AGCTTGTCTCGATATCCGTTCCCCGGGCAGCAAAGGAATCCGCAAGATCCTGGGCAATTCCTTTCAGAAGAGAGTCCCGGCCTTCCCTTCCATAGAGAAGGATTTCGCTGACGTGAGGGATTGCCGAGATGGCATGGGCGGCAAACATGCCGACATTTCCCGTAGCGCCAATAATGGTAACTTTTGCCATAATAATCGCTAGTGGGGACGGGTTATCGGTCGACTGTACGTTTCTCCGTTCACCAAAGTATCCATCCTCAGCCCCGTTACCCCATGGGCGCCGGATGTCTACGGTAAGTCTGCTCCCTTCCGGGCCTGAACCGGTTTCCGCAGTGACAGGTCGTTATTCCCTCCGGAATATTGATACCTGGCCATCGACCTCATGGGACGAGGTTTCACTGTCAGGGTACACAGGATCCCGAAGGCCGTTGCAGCCTCAGTCAAACTTCGCCCCCCGCGTACCGACGGTTTCGGGTTACAAGTGACGCCGAGCCACCCAGGCTAGTCCCCATATATCTTTGTGCACT
>JAKLGZ010000191.1 GCA_022710385.1 Methanoregula sp. | reverse complement strand
TAAAAACTATGTTCCCATATTTGACCGCTTTCATACCATTTTTTATATTCACCATTGAAATTACCATTTTTAAAAAAATAATGTTCCCATAATTGCCCATTTTCGTGAAACAATCTATATTCACCATTTCGTTTACCATCTTTATAAAAACAATGTTTACATAATTGTCCATTGTTAAACCATTCTTTATATTCACCTTCACCTTCATATCCACTATACCATAGACCACTCATTATTGTTTGTTGAGGATTAATAAATAATTTTATAATTTGTTCTCTGGCTATATTCCTCATTTTAAATAATCCCTGATTGCTTCATTATTTTTGTATAATTTGTGAACTCTTAATTCTCCCTTCTCATTCCACATTTTAAATTTACCGTATTGTTTACCATCTTTATAAAAACCATGTTCTTGTAATTTTCCATTATCATACCATTTTTTAAATTCACCATGTAGTCTATTATTCTTAGAAAAACTGTGCTCCCATGGGTTACCACTTGGATACCAATTTTTATATTCACCTTCATCTTCATA
>JAKLGZ010000190.1 GCA_022710385.1 Methanoregula sp. | reverse complement strand
GGAACCTTTAGTGGTCATAGAGGGTGCCTGGGGCCTGGGCGAGTCGGTGGTCAGCGGCAGCGTCTCTCCAGACAACTTCGTGGTGGACAGAAAGACCAAGAATATAGTGAGCAAGTATATCGCCACCAAAGAGACCATGATCGTCCGCGATCCCAAGACCCAAAAGACGGTAACCCAAAAGGTCCCGGCCAAGAAGAGGGACGCAGTGGTGCTCACAGATAAAGAGGCCTTGGATCTGGCCAATTATGCTGAAATCCTGGAGAAGCACTATGGCATACCCCAGGATATTGAGTGGGGTGTGGAGAAGGGAAAGATCTACATCCTCCAGTCCCGGCCCATCACCACTATCAGCAATGCCAAAAAAGCTGAGGCCCCAACTCCTGAGGCAAGCGGAAAGGTCCTTCTCACAGGCCTTGGTGCCGCTCCGGGTGTGGCCACAGGCATCGTCCGCCTCATCTCCAGCGGCAGGGACCTGGATAAGGTCAAGCAGGGCGATATCATGGTCACCAAGATGACCATGCCGGATATGGTGCCGGGAATGAA